>JBMNNU010000027.1:0-19661 GCA_050942695.1 Chloroflexota bacterium | reverse complement strand
GGTAAGCTGTCTCCCTCTCCCACCGTCCCTCCGTCCCTTTGTCTCAATAAGCGGCACACCGCAACGTATTCGTGGAGCGCCAACAGGAAAAGCGGGGTTGAGTCGATGCTGGCGTAGTAGGCGCCGGGGAAGTCTCCACCCCCACCCATGTTGTACTCGTGGGGTATCTTACCCGGCTCCTCTTCTGTCCAGGTGTCATCCATCACACCCTGGAGGCTAGCCAGAGCGCGCAAACTACTCTCGATGGGAGGAAGCAGGATGGGCGCCAGCCTAGGCTCGAGTCTGATGGCGGATAGGAACTGGAGCGAGGTGATCAAGGAGTCCCTGCCGAACAACCTGCCGAAGGCCTCGTTCCTCGATGAAGCCAGCAGGAAATCTCCTCCTGCTACGGCTACCAATCCCTCTACTGCAATACGAACAGCTTTGTTCAGATAGTCTCTGTTCATCGACTTCTCATATTCCTAGAGGATGGGTCTGTGCTACCTACTGCCCCACCAAAGTGGACCTGACAGGCAGCCCAAGGTCGCTTTCCCGGGACGCCCCCAAGAAACGGGCGGGCAAGCTGCCCGCGCTCCGGTATGAGCCCCCGGCCCGGTACTGTGTGAACGCTGCTGCTGTACGAGGTACCGGGCGGGCACGGCGGCCCGCCCCTACATCACTGGGGGAGCAGGCACGGCGTCCCGCCACATCATGTCAGGATCACGTTGGTTAAGTAGTAGTTATCCTTTTTTCCTTTTTAGTCTAAGGCTGACGATCTCGCCCGGCCTAAGGGCGCCTGTAAAGGGCTTCGCTTCCTGCTCTTCGTCAAGCCTCACCCTCTGCACCTCGTAACCTTCGGGTAGGCTCAAGCTGGCCTCGTCGTGCCTAGATGGGTTGTATACCCTGAGTATGACGCCGTCGCCGTCTTCTGCCCCCTTGAGGGCGGCCAGACAGAAGCCGTGACCCTCCAACGGGAGGAGGCTCGCTGATGGCAGGCCGGATGGACCTGCCGACAGACCGTGGCGGTAATCGTGAGAGCGCCTGACCAGATCGGAATCGGCACAATCATCCACCAGCGCAAGGGCGTACTCGAAGCGATGGACGCCTAGACACTGGGCCTCGGGGGTCTTGAGCCCCGGCCCTGCCCAACCCGGCCTGCTCACCAGGTCTTCCCTCGACAGCCAGCCCACGCACCTGAGAAGGGTCAAAGCTATCTCTGTTCCCCTATCACCCGTACAAGCCTCGTATTCGGGCAGCCCCTTGCCAATGATCAGGGTGCCATCCCCCTCGACCGCTCCTAGAGTGTGATGAGTTGGGATAGGCTCCTCCTTCCAGCCCTCCCCGTGCGCTATGACCCCTACCGGTCTCTCAAGGACGGTGTAGTGGCCCTCAACTCTGACCTTTTCGGCTTTTCCTGCCGGGAATCGCACCCTCAAGCGGTGGTCTTCGGCCCTGTTATCGACGGTGGTGACGAACTCCACCCTGTCCACCCCAGCTATCAGCCTCACCTCGACGGTGATTGGACAGTTGACGTTAGCCTTGCGCCTGGCCTTGCGATCGGGGCGAAGGCCTTGCGGTAGGCGGGCATTGATATGAATCAGCAGGGTAGCCAGGGCGGGGCCGCGATGGCCAGCTTTAACCCTTACCCTTTGGTGGCGGCTATCCCAGCGATGTTCTCCCCGGACAGGATCGAAGTTGTACTCGTCCCCCCTATCGCCCTGGTCTTCAAACCAGTGGGCGCCGGAGAGCCTGCGGCCCGACGGCTTATGGAGTATATCGAGCGTACCGTCGTTGAGTGCCTCCACGCGGTAGTACTCGTTCTCGATCGCCTGGTATCCAACCTGGCGCGCCCCTGTGGCCTTAGATACCCCTGAGCTCAGTTTGATCGGGCGCACGCCGAAACCATCAACGCTGGCCGCAACCAAGGCACAGGGTTCATGGTGGTCGTTCTGGATGATCTGGACCGGAAGGTCGCCATCGGGGCCCGTAGCCTTGATCGACCTGGCGAATGCCATTTCGTTAGGCAACGGCAGTTCGACGAGGCCGGACCTGGACCAGGGCAGAAGGTTGACCACGCTGCGCTGGGGGCTAGGCCGCTCCTGGTACGACCAGATGGCTTCGGAGCCAGCTAGATTCCAGAGAGCTTCCCGCTTGAGCCGCCGGGTGATATGGTCCGATGCGTCGAATCTCCAGCACATATCCCTGTGGACCTCATCGACGGAGCATCCGCAGATGGAGTCGTGGGGGTGATTGCGGAGCAGGTAGAACCAAGCCATCCGCAGATCCTCTGCCGGGTATTCGGCCCCCATTAGAGAAGCAAGAGATGATGCGATTTCCGCCTCCAGAAGGGCACGCTCCACGGCTTCGTTGCGCTGCTTGAGGTATATCCTGGCGGAGTTGACACCCCTTAGTACCGGCGCATCCTTGCCATGGCACATCTCACCCTCGAAGGAGTCGAGATATGGCATGCGGTGCCTGATGGCATCCACATACTCGTCCAGGCCGGCAATGCGGAACTCCGCCTGCGGCCAGGCGAAGCTGCAGCCGGAGAGCATAGAAGGCAGGTCGGCCTGCACCCGTTGGTGGTCGGTACCGTTGCCCGCTAGGAGATCGATTACGCCCGACCTCTCCATATAGGGTCTGGCCGTCTCGTGCAATTCCTTCAGCCTCCGGAGCGCCAATTCGGTAAACCTGTTGGGGTCATCGGACCTGATACCGCGAGCCCATCGGCCTAGATTGTCCAGGGAGCCGTAGCCATCGATCTGCCTGATGGCCAGCACCTCGGAGCCATCGGGGCCGATCCAACGGAAAGCGATGCCGAGGCGGTCGGATTCGTCACCGAGACCTCTCCAGAAGACGTAGGAGTCCATGACGAACCCCTTGATTATCTGGGGCATCTGAGCTACGTGTCCGAATGTATCCGGATAGTAGGCTACAGGGATCTCCTGTCCGTACTGCCGGCAGACGCTACGACCCAGCAACAGGTTGCGGACCAACGACTCCTGACCGACGAGATACTCGTCGGGGAGGATGTAGGACGGGCCGATGCGGATGCGGCCCTCCTGTATTAGCTTGGTGAGCCTCTCTTTAGAGTCCGGCCTAGCCGCCAGGTAGTCTTCGAGAACGATGGCCTGGCCATCCAGGGTGAAACTGGTGAAGGATGGGTCGGCCTCCAGGGTATCCATCAACTCGTCGACCATGCGGATCAAGCGAAGTCTGATAACCTGGAAGGGAATATACCACTCTCGATCCCAGTGAGTATGGGGTACAATCCAGTAACGAACATCAGGCGAGGGCTGCGTTGCTGCATCGGCCTGCACCCTCTCTTCACGTTGAGCTGTTGCTGAGGTTATATCCATCCTGTATCGCGACCTCTTTTATGCTAGTGAAAGATACGATGCCGGAGGGCATCGTATACGGAACTGTAAGCACCTACCTTCGCGCCATGAAGCCATGGGCGAATCGAATTGCCCTGCAGAAGAGGCGCTGGTTAGCAGTAGGGAGCGATGGCAGTAGGCGATCGCTTACATGAGGATACCAGGTTGACATAACGAGGTCAAGGTCGAAAGAAGAGGTGGGGCGAAGGGCGGGGACACCCGCCCTTCGGCTATTTTCGCCCGAATAGTCTGGAGAAAGCGCCGCCCCTGGGCTGTTCTGGTTCCTGCATAATCGGAGGGAGGGCAGGTGATTCGGGTTCTGGTTCTGATGGTGTGGCGGCTGGCGTTAACTCCCTTAAGGATTCCGCTAGTGCAGCTTTTTCCGATTTGGGTGGGACTAACTCGGTCTGGACCACATCCATTAGTCCTGCGCTGATAAGGCTGTACGCTAATTTGCGAACCGCAAATTCGTCTAAGTCCAGCTTCTCCGCGACTTCCCTTAAGGTGGCGCTTCCGGGGATCGCTGCCACCATCTTCCATTCTGTCAGGCTGAGGCATACTTCTTCGATCTGCCGTTGGGGCTCCATTATCAAGGTGACCGGTTTGTCCAGGTCGGGGATCTGCGATACAAGGACTTTCCATTCCTCCAGATAGGCGCGCCCTTTCTCCAGCACAGGCCCCAAATCCGTCGGCGCCAGAATATCATCTTCAGGGGAAGCTGCATCTACGTCGAATCGGAAGGTGCCGTCCCCCCAGGTCAGGAGAAGAAAAAGCTGGGCTAAAGCCTTCTGTCGGACGAACTCCACGAGCTCATCCTGAGACATAGCTCCCTGGTCAACCACAAGTAAACCGACAGCCTTCTCCGACGGCAAACTCTGCGAAGAAACCAGCTCGTACAGTTCGCGGTCAATCCTACCCGCTCGGAAGAGAGCCGTCGCCATGCTCTCCTGGCGAGAATCGGGAGGGACTACCTTCGTGAGTTGACCGTTCTCGAAGTGGATTACTGCCTTCTCTCTGCCACGTTGGAGGGTCAACGCCCCACCTTTACTGGTGATCTGGACTAGTGTGAGGAGTTGGAGAAGGGCGAAGTCTTTGAGGTCTCCGCTCAGTGCCATAATCTGATGAAACCTCCTAGCTCATAAGATGAGCCGAGCTCATGGCATTATACTATGGAACCAACTTCTTCAGTCAAATAGCTACCGATACTACGACGAATTCATTGCTTCTTTCATCTCTCAGCAGTATTATCTTGTTGTCTCCGATAGCGAACCCTTAAATCGGATTGCGGTTTGCGAGTTGTTGCCCACCATCCTTATTTGCTGGAGCCCGGATTGGTAACACATCAAGTCGATAGAACAAGCACAGCAGCACTGAGAGGCGATAGGCAGTGACAGTGTCCGCTAGCGACTCTCGAGAGAGACTTGTATCCCTGGCTCGTTGTGCTGCAGTCCTCAATGCCGAACGCGATCCAGAAAGGGCGTTCGAGCGTATATGTCACGAAGCACTAGCTCTATTTGGCGTGCAATCAGTTGTATTGTGGGAGCAGGATGGGGCCGAATTAGTGGCGGTGAGGATAGAAGGAATCGAAGCCACTAACATCCGAAGTTGTCGGGTATCGATCGATTCCGATGCTGTAATCGCCTGTCGATGCTTCCGAGAGCGAGCCCAGATTCTGGAAAAAAATGTTCCCGAGTTCACCATAGATTCACCCCCTGGATTTCGTATCGAACCCGCAGCATGTTTGCTTTGCGTGCCCTTGATCCATCAAGAGGAAGTCCTTGGGGTTATCGAACTTCGGAATCGTGATGAGGTTGATCACTTCACACTGGATGACCTGGAAACCGTCGCCATCTTCGCGAGTATGGCTGCTGTGGTCATGACAAATGCCCGGCTAAGCAAAGAGATGGAGAAACGGGCCAGAGAGGCAACAGTGTTCAGTGAGATGGTAAGAATAGCCTCTTCCGGGATGAATCTCGGGGAGAAATCGGAGGCATTTGCGCAAAAGCTACGCGACCTGATCCAATTCGACCGAGTATCGCTGGCTCTCATCGAGGATGGGGACAAGGTCAGGCGAGTCCTGGTGTCGGGCGTTGCTACAGAAAAATTCGGCCCAAATTCCGTCGAACAGCTTGAGGGGCGCGGGCTGGAATGGTTGATCAAGAATCGGCGGACACTGGTTATTCCTGATATCGAGAAGACTCAGGTGTTCCCAGTGGAGCGCTTTTTATCCGAAAAGGGGCTTCGATCCTCTATAAGAGTGCCGCTTATGGATTCTGGAGCGGTGCTCGGATCAATTAACCTATGGTCCAAGACCCCAGACGCTTATGGCCCCAGGGAAATTGAGTTGCTGGAACAGGTGGCGGGTCAAATTGCCGGGGTTTTCGCCCATGCTCAGACTGTTGGGACTCAGCGCCTCATCCTGAATCGGCTCTATTCCCTTCATCGGATTACTGATGCAGCGCTATCGACGCTGGATCTGGACAATCTTCTGGAATCGCTACTGGATCGATGTATCGAGATCGTTGGGGCAGACGCTGGCTCTGTCTTGCTGCTGGATGAGGAGGAACAGCAGCTATCTATCGTGGGAGCCAGGTGGATAGAAGGCGAAACCCCATGGGATTACCGGCGAAAATTGGGAGAAGGGGTAGCTGGAAAGGTTGCTCAGGATGGCAAACCGCGTCTGGTTCAGGAGGTGGATCGGGAGAATCCCGAGGATGTTACCATATCGCGAGCTAGAGGGATTCACTCGATTCTCGCAGTGCCCCTCTTAGCCAGGGAAAAAACCCTTGGCGTACTTCGCCTGGACAGCCGCCAACCTGGCCGCTTCGATCGGCAGCATCTGCAGATGATGGAAGTAGCGGCTGAGAGGATGGCTTTAGCCATCGACAACGCCCGTCTTTTGAAAGAGGCGCAAGAAAGGGCCACCTACGAGGCGTTGATCCATCGGATTGCCGCGGCTATCGGGGGCTCCCTCGATCTCGACAGGGTGATGGATACGGCTGTGAAAGAGCTGCTGGCGGCCACTAAAGCCTCTCGCTGCGCTGTTGTGCTGGTAGATCCCAGGGGCGAATTGGGGTTTTTACGATGGGAGGCGCGAGCGGATGAGGTTCCTTCCTTAGGCTTTCAATCCAACTACTTGGGAGACGATCCCTGCATTATCGCAATGATGTCGAACTCTCAACCGATAGCTATCGAAGATATTTGGAGTTCTCCCCTCCCGGAGTCGCTTCTCAACCTGGCAAAGCAGTTGGACATCAGATCGGTCCTGGCAACCCCGCTGTTTAGAGGAAGCGAGCCTATCGGTGGCCTGGAGATATTCCAGTACGGAAGGACGCGGCGGTGGGCCAAGCGGGAGATGGAGTTGCTCCAGGCTGTGGCGTCGCAATTGGCGCTGGCGGTAGAGAACGCCCGGCTCTACGGCCAGACGGACGAGAAGCTGCGAGCAAGGGTTCGTGAGTTGGGAAGCCTGGTGAGGTTGGGGAGGGCGGTCAGCGAGCAGCTTAGCCCTAACCTCGTTATAAGCCGAGCGGTGGAGGAAGGGGTTCGAGCCCTGGATGCCGATTGCTGCTCGATCTCCATGTTGGATGCCGATACCGGCGCCGTTACGATCGGCAAGACCTACGATCGCGAAGGCGGCTTCGGAACAGGGGCAGAGGTTGGCATATCGCCCGGGCAGTATCCTGGCCATTTGGATGGATTTCAACTAGGCAAAGAAACGATCCTGAAAATAGATGATCCGCGAACCTTAGAAACTGAAAAGGGGTATCTCCAGCGATTGGGCATGGCTACAGCCATACTACTCCCGCTGGAGGTCGGCGATAAGCCCATGGGCATCGCCTTCTTCGGTCGAAGGACAGGGAGGCCAGTGTTCACGGATGATGACCTGGCGCTGGCGCGGGCGGTAGTGGGGCAGGTTGCTGTTTCACTGGAAAACGCCCGATTGTTCCAGGAGGTGCAGAAGCAGAAATCCAGGATCGAAGCCCTTCTCTCGTCGATGAGCGAGGGGGTTTACGCCACAGATACTAACCGATGCATCAGCATCGTTAACCCCTGGTTCGAGTTGATGCTCGGACACCGGGCCGCCGATGTGATCGGCCGCCCTTGTCGGGACGTACTTCGCCACTCGGATGAAGATGGATTGCCGATATGCGATAAGGCCTGCCCTCTGGAAGCCGTGCTCACAAATGGAAAGCCATTTGAGCCAACTATGCTGTTTGCGCAGACGGCCTGGGGGAGCAGGTTACCGACAGTGGTGAGCATTGCCCCTATCCGTAACGAGCTAGGAGAGACTGAGGGCGCGGTCTCGGTGTCGAGAGACGTTACACGCGAATGGCAGATGGACAAGCTCAAGTCCAACATCATATCAGTGGTATCTCATGAGTTCCGCACCCCTCTTACCAGCGTGTTAGGTTTCTCTGAGTATCTGCTGATGCACGAACCGCCCAAGAAGGAGCGCCGCCGATCTCTAGAGCTGATACATCAGGAGGCGTTGAGAATGGAGACCTTGGTAAACGATTTTCTGGATGTCTCCAAACTTGAGGCTGGTAAGATCTCGTTGGAACTACAGCCACTAGACCCCACCGAGGTGGTGGAGAACGCGGTGGCTGCTATGGTTGCCCGGACGGGTCAGCACCAGTTGGTATCTGACATAGAAAGCCGCCTACCTAAGATAGAAGCGGACCCTGAACGGTTGGAGCAGATACTGAGCAACCTGATCTCCAATGCTATCAAGTACTCCTCGCGAGATACTCCGGTTATAGTGCGAGCGCGGGCTGCATCGGTAGGTGCCGACGATCGGCTGGTTATCGGGAAGGATGGTAAGGAGCGGTGGGTAGTATTCACTGTGGAAGATCGAGGTGTGGGGATCCCCTCGGATCAGCTTCAGGATATATTCACGCCCTTCCATCGGGTTGAGGGGGATATGACCCGTAGGATTCGGGGAACGGGTCTTGGCCTGTCGATTGTTAAAAGCCTGGTTGAGCTACATTCCGGCAGGCTTTGGGTTGAAAGCGAAGTTGGAGTTGGTAGTAAATTTCACGTGGCTTTCCTTGCTATGAGTGATGGGGAGTTGTAGAATCTTCTCGATAGCAGGAGATCTGAGTTAAGAATCGGAAAATGTGCATCGAAATATCACCTATTGCGCCGCAGAGCTGTAGGGCGTTCTGGAGGGCGGCCAACTGTTGGATAGCAGCCCCGGAGACATGCCGACGATACGGACTATCCGTCCTACTGATCTAGTTTCCTTAATATCCTTCTTCCGCGATGGATCTCACCGTGAAATCACGGCTCGAGTATGGCCGGAAGTGTGGGATAGCTCTAACACGCGGGTTGTTTGGAACCTAATCTCAAGGCTGGTAACGAGGCCGGGCGGCTCACAGGTTTGGATTTGCCTTGGGAGGGGCGGAGTGGCTAGCCTTGGCGTTGCTCGCCCTCGTGCTGGGAAGCTGGTGTGGGACGTTGCCAGCCTGTATGTTATCGATGAGGACAAATCTGCGGCCGTCGATCTGTTAGAACATCTAGCCGGGGAAGCCTCCCGCAAGGGAGTGCGAAGGGTGTTTCTCTCTACGCCCCCAGATAACGATCTTGGCCGGATCGCAAAGCAGGCCGGTTTCGTCAACTATACATCCGAAACGCTTTACTCCTGCCCTCTTCCGGTAACTCTGAACGATAAAGAGCAGTTGCGACCACGACCCAGGCTTCGGCAGGATACTCACGCTCTATTTCGCCTTTATAACTCCACGGTTCCATGTCGAGTCCGGAGTGCCGAGGCGATAACCTTGGACGAATGGATATCTTTGGAGAAAGGCAGCAGGCTTTGGGCGCCGAGCTTAGGAGGTAGCCGACAGCACTTCGTTTGGGAAGAGAAGGATGAGATTGTGGGCTGGCTGCAACTGTCCTTTAGTGCAAAGAGCCAGCATGCAGAGTTAATGGTGCATCCATCGAAGCGTAAAACAATAAACGATATGGTACTTTTTGCCCTCTCTCAGGTCAGCCCACGAGCACCTGTCTATTTCTCGGTTCGTGAATATCAGACTGAGGTGGCCTCGGTGGTACAACGGTTAGGCGCAACCGCTGTAGCGGATTACCTAATGTTCGCTCGGGAGTTAGCTGTGAGAATTCCCAGCCGAGCGCTGGCCCCCGCGGGGGCATAGAGCCGGAATGATGGGCGAACTGCTTCCCTCTCCCACAGGGAGAGGGAGCTTATTTGCGGCTGGCGCGCTTTATGCCTCCCCGGCCCCCCAAGTCCGTCTTTCGCTTTGTGAGTCAGCGGAAACGCTGAACAGAGCGAAAGGGCAACGCTAGTCCTTCGAGGTTGAAAGGAATGCATACGGAATCGGTGCAGCCACAGCGCGAGGAACGCTCTGTCACGGACGACATCGATGCTCTTCTGGAAGCCCTCCCACCTCATATCAGCGACCCTTTGCTTGGTATGGAGAACCGGAGCGATCTTATCGAGGTTGTGATGGACCTCGGCCGACTCCCGGAGGCCAGATTCCCGGATAACGAGGTGCTGCTCAGCTCTCACGATGTCACTGAAGAGGACCTGGAATACGTCATCGAGCGCATCGGCGTCTTCGGGGACGATAACAGGGCCGGTATCGAGCGAACCCTTCACCGCATCTCCGCCATAAGGAATCGCTCAGGCAGGATCATCGGTTTGACCTGCCGAGTCGGGAGAGCGGTGTTCGGGACTATTGCCGTTATTCGCGATATCGTTGAATCGGGGAAGAGCCTACTGTTGTTGGGCCGCCCTGGCGTTGGCAAGACCACCATGCTGCGGGAGGTCGCCAGGGTGCTGGCCGACGAATTCCGCAAACGGGTGGTGATCGTGGATACATCTAACGAAATTGCGGGAGACGGCGACATACCGCATCCAGCCATCGGTAGAGCCCGCCGGATGCAGGTGGTTACGCCCAGCCTGCAGCACGCGGTGATGATTGAGGCGGTGGAGAACCACATGCCGGAAGTGGTGGTAATAGACGAAATCGGAACTGAGCTGGAAGCTGCGGCGGCGCGGACCATAGCTGAGCGGGGGGTTCAGTTGGTGGGGACTGCTCACGGCAACACCCTGGATAACCTGATGATGAACCCAACACTATCAGACCTGATCGGTGGGATTCAAAGCGTTACCCTGGGCGATGAAGAGGCTAGGCGTAGAGGCACCCAGAAATCCATCCTGGAGCGCAAGGCGCCTCCTACCTTCGATGTGGTGGTTGAGATCCAGGACCGGGACCGGGTTGCTGTCCACGCCAGTGTCGCCGACGTGGTCGACTCCATACTGCGCGGGAATCCTATCCCCCCTGAGGTGCGATATAAGGGGCCGGATGGACAGGTACATGTAGAACGAGGACGGCTGCGTCCTGTAGCAGTTGCCGAGCGGGGAGCGCAACCCCCTACACCTGCTCCATTTACGGGGCGCCGGAGAGCCGAGCCGAAAGCTGAGGGGAAGATCGTTCGGATCTATCCTTTCGGCATCAGCAGGGATCGGCTGGAGAGTATCATTCGCGGACAGAGGCTCCCCGCTGCGATCGTCAAAGATCCGGATTCGGCGGACGTCGTGCTTACGGTAAAAAACTACTATCGGCGGAAACCTCAGTCTCTACGGGAAGCCGAATCTGCCGGAGTGCCGGTGTACGTCATTAAGAGTAACACCGAAGCGCAGGTAGAAGGTGCTCTGATCAATATCTTTGAGTTGGAGACCTCGGACCCGGCGAGCTACGCCCTGCAGGAGGCTGAAGATGCTGTGGCCCAGGTGTTGGCCACCTCTAAACCGGTGGAGCTATCGCCCCAGGCCGCGTACATTCGCCGGTTACAGCATCAATTGGCGGAGCGCTACAACCTGACTAGCAGGAGCAAAGGTAGAGAACCATACCGCAGGGTGAAGATATCCAAGGCGGAGGATTGATTGTTTGGGCGCGTTTATCGTTTTTGAGGGACCCGAAGGGAGCGGAAAGAGCAGCCAGGCGAGAACGCTTGCTAGTAATCTCGGCGCCGACGGCTACCCAACAGTGTTGACGCGGGAACCGGGTGGGACTCGCTTAGGAGATGCTCTTCGCCAGCTTCTGTTGCCAGCTACCCCTGCCCCCATATCTGCTCGTAGCGAGGCGCTCCTCTACTGCGCATCCAGGGCGCAGTTGGTGGAAGATGTTATTCAACCTGCCCTGGATGGAGGGCAGGTGGTCATATCGGATCGATTTGGCTATTCGACACTGGCATACCAGGGCTATGGTCGCGGACTAGAGTTGAAAGAGCTCCGAGCGGTGAACGAATTTGCTGTCGGAGGGCTACAGCCGGATCTTTGCGTCCTGCTGGATATTGCCCCGGAGGTTGGGTTGGGGAGAAAACGAAGCCTCCTCCAGGCGGGAAATGATGGCGAATGGAACCGTTTCGAGGAGGAGAAGCTGGAATTCCACCAGAGAGTCCGAAATGGGTATCTCGAGATTGCTGCGTCCGAGCCCGAAAGGTGGCTCGTGCTCGACGCTTCATTGCCCTTTGCAGCGCTTCAGGATAGAATTATGCGAGAGGTGTCCACCCTACTGGAACGCAAGCAACTGTTACGGCGTCTGGCGTAGACTGGCGTAAGGCTGGGAGGAGATAATGAAGCTAGTCGTGGCCATAGTGCAGAAAGAGGACGCTGGTACCCTGATCGATGCGCTCACCGAAAAGGGGTACAGAGCAACGCGGATCAATACTGCTGGTGGCTTTTTAAAAGAGGGAAATGCTACAGTCCTTGTTGGAGTGGAGGACTCTGCGATAGATGAGGTCCTATCGCTGATAGAATCTAACTGTAACACTCGGACTCAATATATTAATCCTCTCCCACCGGTTATGGAGCCCGGTGAGTTCTACATGCCGTACCCTGTAGAGGTGCAGGTGGGTGGAGCTACTGTGTTCGTGCTGAACGTAGAGCGATACGAGCGGCTTTAGACAGACATAAGGAATTAGATTGATTGGGAATTAACCCCGGCCGCGGTTTGGGTTAAACCTCTCCTTTCCGAATCCACAGTTCTGGAGATGACGGCCGCTGGTGGGCTTTTTTATATAGTGGGGATTTGGCTCAATATCCTGGGGTTAGCTAAAGTCCGCGTTGCCAATATGTTGCCGGCTTTGGTTATCGCGCCTCTTTTGGTAATGCTCTTTAGCGGCAATTAGCCGGATACTGCAATGTGGGAGTAGCCGATGACTAAATTTATTTTCGTAACTGGTGGTGTTGTTTCTTCGGTAGGTAAGGGAATCACAGTTGCTTCGTTGGGGCGGATCCTAAAGAGCAGGGGATTGACCGTCTCGGTTCAAAAACTGGATCCTTACATTAACGTCGATCCCGGTACCATGAGCCCATTTCAACATGGAGAGGTCTTCGTCACTGACGATGGCGCCGAGACCGACCTCGACCTGGGGCATTACGAACGGTTCATCGACGTCAACCTGACCCGAGCAAGCAACGTCACCTCCGGACAGATATACAGCAACGTCATCAGCAGGGAGAGGCGAGGAGACTTCCTGGGCGGCACCATTCAGGTGATACCCCACATCACTAACGAGATCAAGGAACGGATCACCCTCGTAGCTCGCCAGACGGGCGCTCAGGTGGTGATCGTCGAAGTTGGTGGAACGGTAGGCGATATCGAGAGCCTGCCTTTCCTGGAGGCGATCAGGCAGATGCGCCGAGAGGTGGGCGACGACAACGTGCTCAACATCCACGTTACCCTTCTGCCCTATATCGGCTCCACCCACGAGTTGAAAACCAAGCCCACCCAGCACTCCGTCAAGGAGTTGAGGAGCATCGGCATCCAGCCAGATGTGATAGTGTGCCGGTCGGATTACCCGGTAAGTGACGAGCTTAAGGAGAAGATCGCCCTCTTCTGCAATGTGGACAAGAGGGCTGTCATCCCCCTGGAGACTGTATCCAGCATATATGAGGTCCCGCTGATCTTGGAGGAGACCGGCCTCGGCGACTTCATCAAGGACAAGCTCGGCCTGCCGGATCGACAGGCCGACCTGGATGAGTGGCGGGGGATGGTCGAGCGAGGCGAGAAGCTGAATGATGAAGTTGTCGTGGGGGTGGTGGGTAAGTACGTAGGCCTACACGACTCTTACCTGAGCGTCAAGGAGGCGCTCTTCCATGCGGGACTGCACGAGAATCGCCGCGTGCGCCTCAACTGGATCGACTCCGAGGAGCTAGAGCAAGATGATAGCGACCAGCGGTTGCGAGAGTTGAACGGCATCGTCGTGCCGGGCGGTTTCGGCTACCGGGGGATAGAGGGGATGATCCGAGCGGCGCGCTACGCTAGAGAGCACGATATCCCCTACTTTGGTCTCTGTCTCGGTATGCAGGTCATGGTGATCGAGTTGGCGCGCTACGTCTTGGGATCATCCGAGCCCAATAGCACCGAGTTCAACATGTTCAGCACTCACCCGGTGATCGACCTGCTGCCCGAGCAGAGGGGTCTACCCGATAAGGGTGGAACGATGCGGCTCGGACAGTACCCATGCCAGTTGGTACCCGGTACGAGGGCTTGGGAAGCGTATGGCGGATCTAATATCATCTTCGAACGACACCGGCACCGCTACGAATTCAACAACGAGTACAGAGAGCTGTTGGGAGTTGCCGGGCTTGTGTATAGCGGGCTTTCTCCTGATGCTCGGCTGGTGGAGATTTCAGAGCTTGCAGGCCACCCGTGGATGCTGGGCACCCAATTCCACCCTGAGTTCAAGTCCAGACCGAATAGACCTCATCCGCTATTCTCGGCGTTTATCCGGGCATGTAAAGTAAGCCTCAGGGATGGTGATCAACGGCCGTTGCCCCTTGAGAGAATGATATCGTGAGGAAAGAGCTATGAAGCTGTTTGTAGACACGGCGAATATTAAGGAGATCGAAGAAGCTGCAAGCTGGGGGATAGTTGATGGCGTCACTACGAACCCCACACTCGTATCTGCCCAGGGCAAGGTAGATTTCAAGGAGGTCATCCAGCAGATCTGTGAACTGATCCAGGGTCCCGTTAGCGCTGAGGTGGTGAGCCTGGATGCGGAAAATATGATCAAGGAAGCTCGCCAGGTCGCCGCCTGGTCTCCGCATGTAGTCATCAAGATCCCAATGACATGGGAAGGGATTAAAGCGGTAAAAGCCCTATCAAAAGAGGGGATCAAGACCAATGTGACGCTGGTTTTTTCCGCAAATCAGGGTTTGCTGGCAGGTCTGGCCGGTGCAACCTATGTCAGCCCCTTCGTTGGCCGGCTCGACGACGCCGGGCATAATGGGATGGAGGTGGTCTCGGATATCGTTCAGATCTATCGACAGTACAACATCTCCACACAGGTGATTGCGGCCAGCATTCGACATCCCCAGCATTGTGTCGCCGCTGCGAAAGCCGGAGCACATGTGGCTACCATTCCCTTCAAAGTGCTGAAGCAAATGGCCATGCACCCGCTTACCGACGCTGGTATTGAGCGCTTCCTCGCAGATTGGAAGAAAGTAACAGGTTAGCTTGCAGTAGTCGGCTTCCAGCCATCAGCTTTCAGCTTCTTTGAAGGTTGATGGCTGGAAGCTGATATGTCTATAATTAACAAACCAACCGCGTTAGTATCAGGATCCACTCACGGTGCTTTACCCATTCTGACTACGGCTAAACCAGCCGATTCCAAGAAGAGTAATCTTCAATCCCTTTGTTGTCCATACCTTGTATGTGGAATATGCTACAGTAGTGATCTCGACCGCCCAGAAATGAAGGGGTGTTCAAGCCTCCCCAAGGTACCGGGCTCGGAGGCAAATGATAGGCTATGGTGACCTGTCCGGCCTACTGTAAGCACGGCATGGTTCACACGAACAGCCAGATCGTGTAACAGTCCAATGCTGTAGCGTCGGGGCTCGTCCCCGACGATGTACCACGTCAGGCACAAGGCCCGACGCTACATTGTGACTCGTGGCCGTGAACCATGCCGTAAGCGGTAAATACAGGCACGGGTGTTGATATCATAATGGGTGTGTGAGGGTCATTCGAGAAAGATTACGATCTGATTTTCGCCGTAATCGGGGTTTTAGCGGGGAGTTGGTACGCGGGGTGCGATATACTTGCAACGGGGCAGTAACGGAATCGATGATGACGGCGTGCTCCTGTTTCGGGACGATCTGTCGCATCCAGTCGACTCACGACTTCGATAATGGGTGAATATTTCCAGTCTTCTATACCAAAAATCTTGACAACGTGGCAAGCTAACTGTTATCCTGCAAGGTGGGCAAGTAGCGAAAATGGTTTAAATCCCTCGAAAATAGGATCTGGCCAGCTCTCCTCCAACGCTGTTCCCCCTCTGTGGGCGACAGGGGATAGATCGCCTGGGTTTCTTGCTTCGCCCCGCAGTAAGTTGTTTTCCACAGATCGTCGGCGAACTGACACCCCGGCCTACCGGTCGAGCGGAGCTAACCGCACTGGTGGGATTGGGCCTGTCCAAAGCGGAGTGACTTGTGAATATAGCTGAACTTGAATTGAAGACCCGAGACGAATTGCAAGAGATGGCCAAAGAGTTGGGCATCGCCGGCGTCAGCACGCTGCGAAAGCAAGACCTGATCTTCAGGCTTTTGCAGGCCCAAACAGAGCAGCAGGGCAACATCTTCAAAGGGGGAGTCCTAGAAATCGTCGAGGATGGGTTCGGTTTCTTGAGACAGGAAAGGTACCTGCCGGGCCCTAACGACGTTTACGTCTCCCAGTCGCAGATTAGAAGGTTTGGCCTGCGCACGGGCGACATGGTGACTGGGCAGGTGCGGCCACCCAAAGACAGCGAGAAGTATTTTGGCCTGCTGCGGGTTGAGGCCGTGAACGGCTTGGACCCGGAAGTGGCGAAGAAGCGACCGCACTTCGACACCCTTACCGCCATCTTCCCGCGGGAGTTGATCAACCTGGAGACCACCGCCAACAACCTCACCCAACGGTTGATCAACCTCGTGGCGCCAATCGGGCGGGGGCAGCGAGGGCTCATCGTGTCTCCACCCAAGGCAGGCAAGACCACAATCCTGAAGCAGATAGCCAATGGGATTACGGCCAACAGCTCCGATATCCACCTGATGGTATGCCTGATAGGCGAGCGCCCAGAAGAAGTGACGGACATGAAGCGCTCTGTAAAGGCAGAGGTGATCAGCTCAACCTTCGACGAGCCGGTGGAAGACCACACCACTGTGGCGGAGATGGCCCTAAACCGTGCGAAACGGTTGGTGGAGGGTGGACGGGACGTGGTAATCCTGCTGGACAGCATTACCAGGCTGGCAAGAGCCTACAACCTGGCGATGCCACCCAGCGGCCGCACGCTTTCCGGCGGCATCGACCCTATCGCCCTGTATCCACCCAAGCGCTTCTTTGGCGCCGCGCGGAACATCGAGGAGGGCGGAAGCCTCACCATTATCGCTACCTGTTTGATAGACACGGGTAGCCGCATGGACGACGTGATTTACGAGGAGTTCAAGGGCACCGGCAACATGGAGCTGCACCTGGACCGAAAGATCGCGGAGCGCCGCACCTTCCCGGCAATCGACGTAGCACGATCCGGCACCCGTCGCGAGGAGCTACTTCTGGACGAATGGACCCTCAAGCAGGTGTGGACCATGCGCCGGATGCTGACGGCCATCGGTTCAACCGAAGGGGTGGAACTGGTTCTAAATCGCCTCGGAAAGACCGCCAATAATAAAGAATTCCTGGCCACTCTCACCAAGGATATCTAACACTCATTTCCATCGTCCGTAATACTGATCGCTGCATAGGTTGTTAAAGGCGGGCCAGGGTACTCAACGCGAGCGAGCGCAGCGTTGAGGCCTGGCGGGCGTGAACGTGCTAGAGGGCACGTTTACGGAGGTGTCCCCAATAACTTACATCCCATGCAGTGATCGATAATCGTACATTGAGAGGAGAAGGGGCCCGTTTGGCGGGGTGATGGCCTTGTCTGTGCCCTCTCGCGCTTTTTCTCACCCGTCGGTAGGGCGCCCCAACCTAGTCAATGAGGTTTGGTCCCCATTTTCTCCTAGTCCTAACGCGGCTGGAACATTACTGGATCGCGGTAGCGCGGTTGGTCCCACCCTGCCTCCGATCCCAACGCTACCTGTACCATCTGTCGGTTATCTCGATATTGATGTTGACCTCTTTTACGGCTCAGCCGCTCTTCACTAAAAGTAGCAACATCATTCAGACCCCTGATGGACCCGTTCTTACTCAGGCTACTTCTCCGTACGCGAAAACTTCCCCGACAAAAACGGTCGCACCGTTCCTTACAACCCCATCAGCTAAAGCCCGGACTACCCCAACGCCAGGGGAACGGCTACCCGGTATAGCCCAGCTTAGAGAGGCGAGCGAAAAGGCGAGCGATCAACAATCGAACACCGATCAGACCGAGCAATCTCGTGTACCTATCAAATACGAGGTGCAAGAGGGCGATACGATCAGCGATATTGCCGAAAAGTTCGGGATAACGGCTGATTCTATCTTGGGCTCTAATGCGTTAGCTGATCCCGACGACCTCCAGATCGGGGACGAGTTGTTGATACCACCAGTAACGGGTTTGCTGCATACGGTCACCGAAGGAGATAACCTTCACGACCTTGCAGCGCTATATGGGGTTACTCCCGAATCTATTGCCGAGTTCAACGAGTTGCCAGACCCCAACTCACTCGAGTTGGGTGCGTTGCTGGTTGTCCCTGACGGCCAGATCCAATATGCTCGAGCCGATAGCGCCGGTCGGGGAGGCCGTCCTTCCCAATCACCAGCGGCCGCCACCGGTTCGTTCCAGTGGCCCGCCGGAGGCACCATCACCCAATACTACGGGGAGAACGGCCACAGCGGCCTGGATATAGCCGCCGGTATGGGAAGCCCTATCTATGCTGCCGACTCGGGCGTGGTTGTGACGGCCTTAAAACTGAGCTACGGCTATGGCTGGTATCTGGTGATCGATCACGAGAACGGATACAGAACCCTCTATTCCCACCTCAGCGCCTTCTATACCGACTATGGCGAGCGAGTGACCAAAGGACAGACCATCGCAGCAATGGGTAGTACGGGGCTCAGCACCGGTCCCCATCTTCACTTCGAGGTGTTCATCAACGGTGTCCGGGATAATCCACTGAATTACCTCCCATAAAATGTGATATTTATGCTCGCTAAGTTGACAAAGTTCTGTCTCCCATGTACCATGCAAAGGGTTCGAGCCTGGGCCGTCGATCAGCTCCGATTGAGAAATAGCTTTGGTTAAGGGGACATACCGATGCAGAGAACTCGCAGACAGATCCTGGATATTCTCAAAATGCGGGGACGAGCTACCCTTGAGGAGCTTTCCAAAGAGGTCGGCCTCTCTCCCGTCACCGTTCGTGTTCACCTCTCGGTACTTCAGAGAGATGACCTGGTGAACGTTGAGGAGGTGAGAGGCAAAGTAGGGAGACCATACTTCGTCTACTCTCTGTCCGAGGACGCTGAGGAGCTGTTCCCTAAACGATACCATCTTCTAGCCAATCGGCTGCTAAATGGTTTGAACGACAAACTTCCGCCGGAGGTTCTTCAGGACGTGTTGAGCCACGTTGCTGTGGAATGGGCCAGCGAGCATGACCACCGTTTGGCCGGGAAAGGGTTAGCCGAAAGGGTTGCCGAGGTTGCTCGGATCCGGACCGACGAGGGGGCTATGGCTGAGTGGGAGAAGGTGGACGGCGGCTACCTGCTGCGCCAGTATAACTGCCCGAACCTGCTGGTCTCCCAAGCCCACAGCTACGCCTGTGCGCTAGAAGAAGAGTATATCGCTAGAATGCTGAGAGTCTCGGTTACTCATACCGAATCGATCGGTAGAGGTAGCCGGCTGTGCTCCTATCTCGTTCGCGAGGACCCCATCGCCTAATAGAGCAGGCTGCTTGCCCCGTAACCCACGTCACCTGCAGTATCGTGCTATCATTGATTCCAAACTTACCGCGATAGCGGTACGTTGCTCTGGAGTATAGGGTGCGACTTATTGACCGGCATTTAACCCGGCCAGGAGATCACCCTATGGCCCACCAGATGCTTATTTGGCATTCGAACAACCGGGTGTTGTTGTAATTGGTACGTCATGAAGAAGCTAAGTAAAAGCACACTTCGCTGGTTTATTGGGACCAAAAGCTTGATGCCCATAGTCGAGATCAGGCGTCGTTTTGGTTTAGAAGGCGATGAGGTCACGGCGCTTGAGGATGAGCATGGCAAGATATATGTTGGGCTGCCTCCCTCAGCAGCCCAAGCATTAGAGGAGCTGCGACAGCAGGGCAAGATCGGCTACGAGCTTTCCGTAGAGTTCCACGCCCGCATCCTTGTG
>JBMNNU010000349.1:0-3577 GCA_050942695.1 Chloroflexota bacterium | reverse complement strand
TGAGAACGGTATGCTGAAGTTGCGGTTGCCCCTGTCAGGAGCCGCAAAGGAATCACACATAAAGGTGAAGGCGGCGTAGGAGGAGAACCGTATAGAGATCGAAGATGCGCTGGAGCGGAGCGCGGAGCTGGATGCCAGGCGAATCCACATCGAAGCGTAGGATGGGAAGGTGACCCTCAGCTAGGTCAGGAACGCCCGATCTGGCAGTTCTCGATCCGTCCGGTTGTAGTGCTAGGAGGCCATGCCCTTCTCGCGACCCACGAGTTGCAGGAAGTCATGCTCGCGCACGAAACGGAGGAGGTCCGACGTCTTGGCAATCGCAAGACCGATCACTGTATCAGCAGCGCCGTAGTACATCCACACCTCGTTGCCCCGTTGGAGCGCTCCACAGGTGTAAACGACGTTGGGCACCAGGCCCCGCTGCTCATATTTAGCCTCCGGGGCAAAGGCCCATTCGGAGGCCCGATACAGCAGCTTGCGTGGGTTATCTCTATCCAGTAGCGCGATCCCGAGGCGATACACCATATGTGTGGCCACCTCCTTGACGCCATGGTATATGAGGAGCCATCCTTCCTCGGTCCGAAGCGGCGGCGCTCCAACACCCACCTTGAGCCCATCCCACCAGGGGCCACCCCGTTCCGGGAGCAGCACCCCTGGAAGACTCCAGTGCACCAAGCTCTCTGGCGAGCAGGTATACCATATGGGCTCCCGCCCGCCCGTGACCGGTCGGTGGAGCATGATCCACAGGCCGCCGAACGGCTGAGGGAAGATGGCTGCGTCCTTGTTGGTGGGCGAGAGCACTACACCCAGCCGAGTCGCCGTAACGAAGTCCTCGGTGATGGCCAGGGCCACGGCCGGGCTATATCGGGAGTAAGCTGTGTAGGCGATGATCCATCTATTGGGTGCGATCTGTGTTACCCTGGGATCTTCGACCCCCCACTCCTCGAACGGCTGATCCGGCAGGTCCGCCGCCAGCAGCGGTTTTCCATCCATCTTCCATCCATCTATCCCATTGTGGCTCCTGGCCACGTGGATGTGAGATATACCCCGCCGATCCTCAATGCGCAGCAGCAACACGACCTCGTCGTTCACCTCAGCTACGCCCGGATTGAACACCGCGTTGGCCTCAAACGGCAGGTCATCCGGGGTGAAGATGGGCTTATCCCCTTGGCGTACAAACAGCTCATATCCCATCGAACCCTCCATTCGCGCACCATCCACACTAGCTTGCCCTTCCGTTGCACCTCCTTCCGCTTGTCCGTCTTTTGTGGTTAAAGGTCTCGGCGATGGAAAAGAAGGTGGTTCTTACGCATAAACAGCATCTCTGTCCGCTAATTGTTACTTTTTTCCGAACACTCGATGATGATTACCATAGCTGAGCAGCTTTTAGACCACGGATAGCTGAGGTGAGCTGGCGCCAGACCAGACGCCATGCTGCAAAGCTTATCCTAGCAGTCGCTGGGCAAGGCGATACCTCGCCTGCAGTCGCAAAGCGCCAAACCAGAAGATGACCGGCGGCAGGCTAACCAGCCAGTCGAAGGGGTGCAGAGGAGCGAGTTCGAAGTATCGCTGGAAGGGCGGCAGGTAAAGCACACACAGGTACACAAGGAGCAATACTCCCACTAACACGAGCATTTTGTGGTCGGCTAGATATTCATACACCGGCGCATCGAGAGGGTGATCGAGAATGAGCAGCACGAGCAGGCCGCTCACAACCGCAGTAGTAACAACGGTGGTACGCGCCTGCGTCACGTCTGCCTCGAAGCCGGTAAAGGCTAGCATGTAAGCGGTGAGCACCGCGAGGGCGTAGGCAGCTCCCACCCAAAGTACGAATGCGGCATCCGCGCGCAGATCGGGCGCCCGGGGAGATTTGCCCGCCCATCCCACTACGAAGAACGCTGGTAGCCCCACTGTCAGGAAGGCGATGAGCGCTGCGTGTGGGGGGAAAAGTGGGAAGGGCGCGCGGACAAAGCTACTCGCCACGATCAGCTCGATCGTGGCAACATCGCGAACCAGGAACAGCCTAAGCGCAAGCCTTAGCCCGTTGATGATCTGCCGCCCCGCCTGCAGCACTGCTGGCAGCGCCGCAAACGAGTCGTTGAGGAGGACGACGTCCGCCGCGGCTCGCGTAGCTGAGCTCCCGCTGCGCATGGCGATGCCCAGGTTAGCTTCTTTGAGCGCCAGAACGTCGTTCACACCATCGCCGACCATCGCCACGTAGCGACCTCGTGCCTTCAGCGCCCGGATGATCTCTCGCTTCTGTTGCGGCGTCACCCGACCGAAAACAGCCGTACGCTCCACCACCTCGGAGAATTGCTCGGGAGGAACCCCGGACAGTTCGGCTCCGGAGATAGCTGACGATGCCGCGGGAAATCCCGCTCGCCCGGCGAGCGCCAGCACCGTCTTCGGGCTATCGCCGGAGATGAGCTTGAGAGTTACCCCCTGCGCGGCGAAAGCGGCCAATGTCTCCGGGGCGTCCGGCCGCAGCCCCTCCTCTAGGGCGACTATCGCGAGCGCCTGCAACCCGTAGGGCAGGCGTGGGGTGCCGTCAGAAGCTCGTAGCGTTTGACCTGGCGGCACAGCCGCAAAGAGGAGGACACGCTCACCTTCGGCTTCGCGGCGGGCAACGGTTTCCGCCAGGCCGGTACCGTTGGGGACTTGAGGTAGGAGCACTTCGGGCGCTCCGAGCACGAAAGGGCCAGGTTGGCAGGGGGCTGCGAAGGTCAGCGCGCTCCACTTGCGCTCCGACGAGAACTCCACGGTGCTCACCACAGGGCAGGGCGACGCCTGCAGGGCTTTGGCCAGAGCTTCGATTGTCCCAGTCGGATCGGCCACGCTAGCGGCATAGCGTCCTAGGAGCGTGCGGACCTCAGCAACGCGTTCGCCGGATGCTTCGGGCTTAAACCCGACCGGCATGATTTCCCTTAGTATCAACTGGCCGGTCGTCAGCGTACCTGTCTTGTCGATGCAGAGTGTGTCCACATGTGCGAGCGACTCGACGGCGTTGAGTATCTGGGCAAGTGCACCCTCGCGGGCCACGCGAAGTGCACCGAGCGAGTAAGCGACAGTAGACATGAGCAAGAGGCCTTGAGGCACCAAAGTCACCATGACCGCGGTAGCTCGTATGGCATCGAGCGGTGCCGCTCCCTGTAGCACGAACCCGGCAATCTGAAGCAGGCTGAGCCCGACGATCACAGCGAGCAGAACCCGGAGCACACGGTCGAGCATCTGTTGGAGGGGCGTCCGAGGGCTGCGGAAGCGCCGGCCTTCGATAGTGATGTTCTGGGCGTAGCTCTCCAGCCCAACATGCTCGGCCACGTACACGCCCGAACCCGCCACACAGAAGCTGCCAGAGAGTATCTGGTCACCCGTACGCTTCTCGGCGGGCTCGGCCTCCCCGGTCAGCAACGACTCGTCGATCTCCAACCGGTCGGCACGGACAAGATGCCCATCGGCGGCGACCTGCTCGCCTCGCTCGAGCGCCAGGTAGTCGCCCTGGACGATCTCTCCCGGGTCGATCTGGAGCTCGACGCCCCCACGGATAACCCGGGCAGGGGCGCGAGCGAGCAGCGCAAGC
>JBMNNU010000348.1:0-3593 GCA_050942695.1 Chloroflexota bacterium | reverse complement strand
GTGAGGGGGTACTTGGGAGACAACCAAATGGCTCCCCTCACCCCGTGACGCGAGCGAGCACGCAACGCGAGCGAGCACAGCGTTGCGGTCACGCCTCTCCCACCGTGGTGGGAGAGGCGACTAGGTGTTTCCCAAGGGAAGAGGGAGTACTCCCAACACACAGGACTCAGGACTCAGGACGCAGGACTCAGGACTAACCGGCCAGCACTCAGCACTCAAAGCAGCAATGTAGGAGCATAACATGAGCACAGCTAGATACGCGGTACTGACAGTTAGCGATAAGGGTTCGCGTGGGGAGAGGGAAGACCGAAGTGGGCAGGTAATCCACGAGATGGTGAGAGCGCTAGGCGCCGAGGTGATAGCTTACGAGATCGTACCTGACGAAGAGCAACAGATACGGGAAAAATTGGTGGAATGGGCCGACAGATTAAAAGTAGACGTAGTGCTCACCACCGGTGGAACAGGGCTTGCTCCACGAGATGTGACTCCAACCGCCACCCTTTCTGCAATCGATTACCAGGTACCTGGATTGCCTGAGGCGATGCGGGCCGAGAGTTTAAAGAAGACCCCTAACGCGATGCTATCGAGAATGGTAGCAGGGGTGCGGGGTCGCACATTGATCGTAAACCTGCCTGGTAGCCCCAAGGCAGTCCAGGAATGCATGGAGGTTATCAAACACTCTTTACCGCATGCGGTCGAAACCCTGCGTGGCGAGATCGGCGACCACGCCCGCCACTAAAATATCGCCGCAGGTTTACCCCTGCTCGTATCTCGCGTGGTTACGATGCCTGTTTGATATATCGTCTGACAATATCGACTAACTGATTGATATCAAAGGGCTTCGGCATAAACCCATCCGCTTTGGCTTCGGTCAGGTCAGGATTCGGCGCTGCACTGAAAAGCAACACGGGAATATTGGCGGTATTTGGATCCTCTTTCAATCTACGGGATACTTCCCGTCCATCAAGGCCGGGCATCATCACGTCCACCATAGCCAGATCGGGGTGTTCCTCCCTCGCCAGACGTAATGCCTCAGGGCCATCCGGAGCCTGGATAACCTGAAAACCTTCCAACTCCAACGCGAAAGCCACCAACTCGGTTATTGACTCTTCATCATCGGCAACTAGCACTTTCAGCTCAGTATTGTTGCCTGTCATTGGGCTCGCCTCCCTCGCCAATGGCCGATACCTGTAAGCACAGCCTCGGCGCTCCCGAAGGTATCACTCACATGCAAACCTCCTGTCGAGATGGTGAATTCGCGTATGGAGTGATCGAAGTCGCTTTCTCGTACCTTCATGATCGAAATGAGCCGGTGAAGCTCGGACCGGAGTTCCACGTACTGCAGCAGGATAATATTATCGACAGTGGAGCTCACCCGCTCGTAGAACGGATCCGATCCAATACTTCCTACCCGGGGCATCTCATAGGTTACCAAAGTCGTCAGATTTTTACTTCTTAATACCGCCATCATCGCCGTAACAAACGAGCGGGATCGCCAATCGGAGGCCAATTTCGATAGTATCGCGTCGATACCATCGATCACCAGCCTCTGAGCACCGCTGCTATCTACAAGGTTCAACAGCCACCAGGCCACCTGATCGGGGATCAACTCGAAGGCCGGAAACCAGTGTACTTCCACGTTTCCGCGGTTAACCATCTCGGTAACATTCAACTGCAGAGCATCAGACTTGCCCAGCAGTCTAGAAGGGGCTTCTTCAAAGCCTACATAGATACCCTTTTCACCTTTGCGGCCTCCTTCGGCCAGGAAGCTGAGGCCTAGAGTCGTCTTGCCGGCGCCGGGCATACCCGCTAACAACGAAACTGATCCGGATGGGATTCCTCCCTGGAGCATCTGGTCTAGCCCTGGCGAACCCGTTCCTATCCGACGCCACTCCCGCGCAGGTTCCCCCACACCATCATCAGCCAGAACGGCTTCTAATCTTGGAAATACTTGAACCCCTTCTTTAGTGATCTCGAATGTGTGCCGCCCCTCTAGATAGTCTGATCCCCTGAGCTTGAGAATCTCAAGGAAACGCCCGGATCCATTGGCTACAGGTTCCAGGTTGAGAGTCAGAATCCCCTCAGCCACAGCAAACTCAGGATCGTCTGCTTCCCACTCTACCCAAGGGCCGAGGATGAGCGTTGTTGCCCCCAAAGACCTGATTTGCGCGTTCAGGTCGAACATAAATCTCCGGAAATCCAGCGGCGTAGGAGCCACAGCCTTCAGGGTGGACAATCCGTCCAGACATACCATCGTAGCTTTATGCTCCAACGCAAGCAGGCGAGCCTCATCCAGCACTGCTGGGAGCCCGCCCTCTTCCAGTTTAGTGTAAACGCTGATGTAGTAGAGGCGATGGGCTACCATGGCAGGATCGAAGAAAGCGAATCCACCCGCATGTCCGACCAATCGTTCCGCGGTCTCGGATAACGCCACCAGGTAGAGAACCCGGCCTCCAGATTTGGCGTGATGATAGCTTATCTGCTGCGCGAGGGTAGTCTTGCCGGTACCCGGCATACCGCCAACAACATGCAGCCCTCTTGGTCTCAATCCGCCTTTTAATACACGGTCCAGCCCGGGAACCCCTGTGGATATCGGCTCCATTGGCTCCTCCTATCTCTTCAATCGTCATGCCAGGGACACACAGATGAAGATCGTCGTTGCTCTGCTCTGCAAAATACAGGCCATGCTGCGCTAGAGAAGGGATGGTTCACGGCACGAGTCACAATGTAGCGTCGGGCCTTGTGCCCGACGTGGTACCTCGTCGGGGACGAGCCCCGACGCTGGTATGGAGTGACCTGTCAAGCTAGTGGTGCTGTTTTGGTTTTGACGAGCTACTGGTTTGCTTGATCGAGTCTGGTCAGCCCGAGTTGACGGGATGCAGAGGCTAGCGGAGGAGCGGGGCCACATCGACGGTGCATCAGCCTGGTATTCGCGGGTTTGGTTATCCGCATGCTATCAGTCCGTCTGGAGCTGCCTCGGTCTACAATCGCGAGTTCGAGCTCTCGCTCTTAGCGCAAGCGTCGGGACGAGGATCCTCCTTACCGCTGCCGCGCTCGTCCGCTAACTTCTACATCCCCTCCAAGGGCTGGCAAATCCCCTTACTTATCCCTCTTTCCTTCTTAGCTATGATCCTTCTCGCCTGACTGGATGATAGGGCTACGCCGAGGGGCCGTGGAGTAAGAGCTTCTTATCCCACCCACTCTCATCCAGACGCCATGGCCCCTAGAGCGATAAACCCAGCATCCATCAACTCTCTCGTTCGTCTATGCAAGCCGACTCTCGACACAACCTTTGGACTCAGTTCCCAAGTTCCTTAAACTAGGCGGCCTCGCCCGTCTGCTTTGCGGGCAGGCTGCTACTAACGGCTCGCACGATAGCCCAGACGAACCCAAGTAGTTCCCTGGCCAAGGCCGTCACCACCTTCTGGTACAGCACTCCCCGGCCCATCATCTTCCGATACCGCCGGTTTAGGCGACACTGGGCCTTCCAGGCTATCTCCTTCGCCTCCTCGCTCAGCCCTTCATGGCGCTTCTTCAAGGCTGGCCCCACCTTCGGTACATGCCGGTAGTGGTGGGCTGCCTCTACTGCCACA
>JBMNNU010000347.1:0-3610 GCA_050942695.1 Chloroflexota bacterium | reverse complement strand
CGTCGGGCCTTGTGCCCGACGTGGTACCTCGTCGGGGACGAGCCCCGACGCTACAGCATTGGACTGTTACACGAACTGACTGTTTGTATGAACCATCCCTACCCAGCCGTTAGTCGGCACACCTCTTGCCTGCGGAGCCGTTCCGACAAAAAGGAGTTTCAAGATTTCGGGCAACAGATGAAGGAGCTGAAGATGCATGGACATCACGGCGAGTATGGACAGGGGAAGCATGGGTGCATGTGCGAGGAACATGGCGGACATATGGGCTACGAGCAAGGGGAGATGGGAGGCATGTGGCCGGGCCACATGGGGATGATGTGTAGGGGACATGGACACCATCACGGGGTGATGGGAGGTATGGGCATCTGCCCGATATGCGAACGGATGATGGGAGGCATGTGGCCGGGCCACATGGGGATGAAGCGGAAGATGTGTCGAGAACATGGCCACCATCATAGACACGGCCACCACCATGGGATGATGGGCTGTATGTGCCCCATCTGTGGGTGGATGATGAAAATGGGTGCAGGCGAAGAGGAGGAAGGTCCGTATCGGGGAAAAGGACCGGCGAAGAGAACCGATGAGCAGATCAAGGCCGAGGTGGAGCAGGTGCTGACCGACGACTCCTGGCTGGATGCGTCCAACATACAGGTGAGCGTCCAGGGCGGGGTGGTCACGCTCACCGGAACAGTGGACTCCCGTGACTCGAAGCGCCTGGCTGAGGATCTGGTAGACGAGGTATCGGGCGTGAAGGACGTGCAGAACAACCTGCAGATACAGGCTGGGTAGTAGCCAACCGTTCAGCCATAGCAATGGCATGGAGATCCTTAATCGACCTATCCATCATGCAACTGGTGGATAACGTACCTATTGGGGATGGCCCCGTCCAGGTGGGGCTTCTGCCAGATGGAAGCGAGGTCTATGTGACGCTCAGCGGGGAGAATGCCGTGGCGGTGGTGGACACGGCCAGCCGCAACGTTGTTGCCACTATCCCGGTCGGGCGGAACCCCATACAGCTTTACGCCACTCCGGATGGAGGGAAGGTGTACGTTGCCAACGAGGGCACGCGGGAGAACCCCGATAACACCGTCTCGGTGATCGATACGCGAGAGCGTCGCGTCATCGCCACCCTGGTCACGGGTGTAGGGGCACACGGTGTGGTGGTGGGCGCGGACGGACGGCGCGCCTACGTGAGCAACAACTTCGGCAACAGCGTTTCGATTATCGATACCGCGACCGATCAAGTGCTGGCAACCGTCGAGGTGGGACAGGGTCCAAACGGAATCACCTTCGGCCCCAATCCTGTATCGCAGGACCGCATCGACAGACAGCCTGCCAAGGAGTAGGCTAAGAAGTAAAAATCAATAGAGCAGGTAGCCGAATAGCTTCACTGCTCGTACTCTACAGCCTCGACGAACTGAGCGATGACGACTCGATAGTGAGAGTAGCGGCGTGTCCCCCAGTCGAACTGTCCTTCGCAGGTGTATAGGGTCAGGCGGACATCCTCGGTCGGTGCTACGAAGCTGTGTTCGGTGTTAGCTACACGCTCGCTCGATCCGACAACCCAATCTGTGCGATGCGTTGGGCTGTAGAGGTAGATCATGTCACCCTGCTGAAGCTGGTGCAGCCTGGCAAACACCCTACCGGCATCGATAGTCTCTACGTGGCCATTGAAGATGGTATTACCTGGCGATCCCAGCGGTGCCGAATCTCGGTGCCAGCCAACATCCCACCAAGAAGACTCGTAGACATCGTTTACGATCCCCACCGCGACCACTCGTGAGTCTAGTTCGATGCTGGGGATGACCATCCTGATAGGAGAGCCGTAAGTAGGTACCGGAGTCGGGGTGGCTCTTGGCGACTCAACGTCAGCACCGGGAGGGGACGAACCGACCGAAGTGGTGACAGGCGAATGGATGTCGACCGCCAACATGGTGGCTGAGGAGGTGGCTTCAGGGGTTGGAGCGCTCGGGTCCTGGACTGCCCAAGGGGTTGGTATGGTAGAGATTAGCTCCTGCCTGGCGGGCAGCAGTTCCTGGGCTTTAGCTGGTTTGTGAAAGTCGTGAGCCCATTGGGCAATATATGCTCGCCCACTCAGCGCCAGAGCGAATACCACCAGCACTCCCCCAAAACATAGAAGCGCCGACCCAGTAAAGCTTCGTGCAATCAAATTTCTCCTCCGAGTTGTGCAATATTCTTATTGATTCGTGGCCCTGAAGGGCCGGGCTAACTACGGACCGGAGGTTAGGCTGGCCCTTTAGGGCCACGAAGGATACGTATTAATAGTCAATGATCATAAGGTTGCGGCTACATTATTGGGCGGCTCGTCCTCCCTTGGACTGCCGGGCTAGTGGTCCGCGCTCCCAGGGGGCTGGCGGCCAAGATGGCCGCGCTCCCGGCACGGGTTGCCGCAGGCAACCCAGCAAAACCACTGTGGCAGAGCACTAGCATGCCGCTCTACGCAGTTGAGCGGCCGGCAAGCCGCCCAACTGCGCTGCGTTGGTGTAGAGGGCGAGGCAGGAACGAAGCCGGGCAAGGAATTACCTTCGGCGCAGCAACAGCCCGCCACCCAAGGCGAATAAGCCTAGGGCGCCAAGCACAGCCGACACTACTAAAGGTGCAGGTCCACCGGCTACGGCAGGCGCCGCTGCTGGAGCCGCAGGTGCAGGTGCAGCAGCCCCGAGGACTGCCGGGATATCTCCGCAGGCTATCCCCGGACCAAAGTTAGCGCCCGTCGTAACATGTGTCTGGACCATATGGTTACCGTCCATGAGAGACGCAAGTGGGACGTTCAATGTGGTTGTAGCAGTAGCGTTCCCACTAGCGTCTGCCGTAAGATCGGGCAATGGGAACTGAACGGGGCCCTGGTTAGCGCAGGTGCCGGTATGGATATGGGTCGCATGGCTTGTGTTCGGCGCAAAACCGCTTGCGCTCAGGGAAATCTGAGTGGTATTGCCCACAGCGGTGAGGACGGCCGTTCCGCTAACGCCTGATCCACCCATAGGGTTGAGGGTTACAGTAACCGTCTGCTGAGCGAAGGCTGTAGCCACCAGTACCATGGTTAGAGAGAGCGCCAGGAGGGCTCCCCAGAAGAGCTTAAGTTGCTTCACGGTTTTTCGATCCTTTCCTTTGATATTGGCTGGTTGCAATTGTTACTGCCCAGCCAAAGAGGTGGTTTTATTGGATCCTATCTTGGAAATAGCCATCTCGATTGGCTGTGGTGCTCTACAGTGAGGAGATCGGCAACACGCCGGGATCCTATGCGGTCTTGGCTCCGCCCCAACCCCGCCTGTTCACCAAGCAGATGTCGGACGAACAGGTGAACTCGCCCGCGCAGAGCGCCGCAATAATTGTGCCTCAACAAATCCAACGTAGCATGGTTCACACGAACAGCCAGATCTGTAGCGTCGGGGCTCGTCCCCGACGAGGTACCACGTTAGACACAAGGCCCGACGCTACATTGTGACTCGTGCCGTGAACCATACCTCCAACGTGAAAGCCTGCAGTGTTATGGAAGCAAGCATTCTCATCGAGGGGGTATCTAAGCAAATCCGAGTTGGCTGTGCTATCCTTCTGGGAACGGCTGTTTTGGAGGGACCATCCAGGTGAA
>JBMNNU010000346.1:0-3617 GCA_050942695.1 Chloroflexota bacterium | reverse complement strand
AGAAAGCGATCATCAATGAATCGATGAGACATAGCTTTAGCCAATTACGTGCCTGGATTGGGGTAGCCGACGTCTAAAAAGAAGGCGTTGTTCCGTTTGAAAGTTGCACCAGTTGAGGTAATAACCTCTTGACCGCTGCAGCAATCTCCATGGCTAGGCTGGGGGCTAGTAAGAATCATGAAAAGGGTACACCGGAGAGTGGGCCGAGCATCTGATCGCGGGAATAGAGAGCCAGGTTCGGAGTGCCCTGGGTTTGAGACGCCAGTGGATCTGTGTCCCGACCACGCGATATGGCTAGGAGACAGAACCAACTCGTTTGAGTTCCCTGCGAACGCTGTTTCTTGGATACACGTAGGCCCCAACTTCCCATTTTTCATTGGGATTGCCCCCAATAATAACCAGTAGCGGCTCCGGACACATCAATAGCAGTGACCGAGCGAGTCGTCTCATCTGATCATCGTCATCGCTACTAGGGATAGGGGCGTGGCGAGGATGAAAATGCCACTCTCCTAGATAGTACCACCGTCGTTGCACCCAAATCCGATCAATCCACTTCTGAAGTCCTAAAGTCCCCCTCAGAAACCATGTCTTGCTACTACTTGAGTCGATAGGCGGTGCTGATATGGCGGTCACCACCGCCCAGCGCAAATCTTCAGTGTAGTACCCGGATATGATGCCGCCGGTCTCGTTTTCGCCTACAGCCTGACATTCCTTCAACAGCTTGGCGATCTCGGTGTCTGGAAGCCTTAATCCATATCTTCGGTCGTCGGAACGGAACTCCATTTTACTCGTTGCGTTCTGCCGACATCATCATACGAACCCCCACAAAGGTGCCATTGTCCATCTGTTGTTCAAAGACGGTTAGGTGCGATTGCACAGGGAGGTCTTGAGCCATTAGTTCAATCAGATGTTTGGTGGCAACAGATGCCAGCATCCAGATATCATCCACTCGGGCTGGAAACACAGGATGCCAGCACCCTACTCCCTCCCATGGGAAGTCGTCATCAGAGTAATCCCTCGCTTCAGCTTCTAACCAAGGAGTAAGACTCTCAACGAAATCGGAATAAGCGAAGGTTATTCCGTATGACGCAAAGCAGAACAGTCGCCTGGCTTGGTAGCCCAGAGATATTGAGATGAAAAGCTTAGACCCTGGCCACGGATACTGACACAGCTTCAGGGGCAGTTCTTCGCTCGCCGTTGCATCCAGGATGACATCGCATTGCTCGATCAACAGCCGGGCGTCGTTATCAGCAGGTGGGAACGGTGAATCGATACTTGTGACCGTTGCGTGCGGCGAAGCCCGGCTAAGCCTACGAGCAACGCCTTTTGCCTTAGAACTTTGAATATCATCCATTCCCAGCGGGTGTCTGACCAGGTTACCAATCTCCAGGACATCCCCATCAATTATGACAGCCTTATGAACACCAGTTCGCACAAGTAACTCTGCCACTACCGAACCAAGGGCCCCAGCGCCTATCACCAGTACAGTCTTGTCGCGAACAGGCTTTGGTGCTCTGCCTCTGGCCGAGATCTGCTCCGAATGCCAGTTCTGAGACTCCAACCAGGCAATCCTAACACTCGAGCCGAGTACTTCGGTGATGTCACGCTGCCAGTAGCCTGGTTCTTTTGACCTGAATCCATCGGCAGTCTTTGTTCCACAAGATACTGTTGGCAAAAACAGGGCTTGCCAGTGTAGCTGCTTGGGAGACTCCCCTATCCGAAATGGAATTGGAAAGCCCAGTAAGGCTAAGTGAGGCTTTCCATCGCGGATCTTCGCTAGCCCTGCCCGCAGACGGTTGTTCAAGTCTATTCCCTTGCTCCGACAAGCATCTCGTAGCTCTCCCCAAGTTGCTGGGGCTTGCCACGGAGGCAGAACTGGGACGTCATCAAGCCGTATCCAAATACTTGTGTGGAGGCCATCTGTAGACCCGAGCATGTGCTGCCCCCAGGATGGCGTGTATAAATCTTTGCCTTGAATCGTTAGCATACTCTTGACGAAGTACCCTTCGATCTTGCCTGGCAACGGAAATAGATGGACGATTCCGGCCATGTCTGGCGTTGAACTCCAGACAGAGTAGCTCTCCGGATCTTCGGAGAAGACAATCACCAAACGTGAGTCCGGGACTACATGGAAATGCGGGAGCTCGAACGGATCACCTGGACGAACCAACTCACCCAGAGCTGCCAGGCGTAGCCAATCCATGGCACGTTCGAAGTGCCAGTGAAGGCGCGAGTGCATGTCCATTGGCTCCTGCCTGGCAACTCCCCGCATCATCCCATTCAAGGTGGTGGTAAGACACAGGTTGCCCGGGCGCCAGGGACGATCATCCCTCCCTGGGGCGTTGTAGATCTGGTGCTGAAAGGTCGCGCAGAGGCTCTGCTTTGCAGGATAGAAGGTGATTCTACCCTGCGGATAGTCCTGGTCGACAAGGACGAACCATTCGGAAGATGCCGGTACGAACTTGCTTTCGGCCTCAATTGTAAGGCGGACATGGAGTACCCATTTTCCAGGATCATCCATCCAAGTCCAATCATCTAGCAGCGTAACGCCCCGAAGCCCCTCAAGAGCTCTGCGTCCAGCTCTTAGTTCTGTGCTGAGTTTGTGCTCCACGACTATGCAAACCGCGGACGTGCGCTGGTCAAGATAGACTTTTCGCTTCGCGGAGTGTAACCGCCTTTGTTGCCGTTGGGGGGTTCAGGAAACTTATTGCCGAAGAGCTTTCGCCAGCCAGCGGCACTCTCCTCTACGGACTCAGCGTCAAGGGCGTGTCGAGCAATAACCGCAGCTTCCTTGGCTTGCTGAAAGAAAGCAGCGAAGTCCTCACCGGGAACCCGGGCAAAAACATTGTGCTCCGGTACACCATGGTCAGCTAGGCTGGGGGAGATCTTCAGGGCAGCGCAGAAGCCGAAATCTGGGTCGCAGGTTATGGTCTCTAGCGTTTTTGTCACCCCCTCGGCAACCGAGCCGATACCGTCGGGGCAGGCGTATCCGATTAGATGCTCAAGGGGATAACCCTTCGGATGCTTTGGGAGAGGGTGATTCACACGACGCCACCACTTTAGGGCTTTGACCACATTCACATAGTGGCCGTTGCACCGACGGTTCTTTTTCCATGTCCACTTGATCTGTTCAAGTGGATGGGTTTGCTCCCAACTCTCGACGTCCCGATCGGGAATGAAGAGTGGCGACAGAGTCCATTCAGGCTCGGTTCTAGCCTTCTCCTGCAGTCTCCAGCTGCTCTCCATGTTCGTTCGCGTAGCTTTGGAGACCCACGACTTGACGGGGAGCCAATCATCAGAGTCTTCCAGGGACTCGCTGGTGATAACACTCTCAGACTCGAGTATGCCCACTTCACTTTCTGAAGGGGCTGAGGTAATCACTAGGTCAATATCCACATAACTGAGCTCAATGCCAATCGAGCGCCCTTGAAATCGATACTTGTCAGGATAGAACTTGTCGAGAAACGGTCTAAAGACCTCCATGGCTTCGCTAGGAGTGTACTCATCCTGACTGAGCCTGGTTACTACCACGAGATCGACGTCTGCGCGGGTGTCTTTATGGGGTCGAATGGCCGTCGAGCGCCGATAACTGCCCTGCAGAAAGAGAGTGACGATGA
>JBMNNU010000372.1:0-3243 GCA_050942695.1 Chloroflexota bacterium | reverse complement strand
AAGACTCACGATCCCGGGCGCCGAGGGGACCTTTAGCGCCGAAACGCTACGGCGACTACGACGGCGTCCATTCTCCCACTTTTCCGGCCATAGCGTCGAACCAAGCGTCGATACTGGTTCCAAGAGCGGTCGCGCCTGCGTACACCACTAAGGCGATGACAGTGATCAACAGTGCGTACTCCACGAGGTTGGCGCCCTCTTCATCGCGGAAGAACTTGCGAAGCATCTCCATGATCGTTTGCTCTCCTTTTCTAAGTAATTTAGTATTGTGAACCAGGGATTTTCGTGTGTGGCCCAGAGTACCGGCTCTCGATACGGCCGGCGCACTATAAGCGATCGACATCCAAGATTACTTTCTATTTAGCGCTCACCCCCTTCCATCGATGGCCGGTATGGCTGTACATTCTGAGCACTCTCGACCTAGTGCCCCGTTACTGACTGCTGCATAGGTATCTAAAGGCGGGTCCAGGGCACTCAACGCGAGCGAGCACAGCGTTGAGGCCTGGCGGGCGTGACGCTGCACTCGCTCGCGTCACGGGGGTGCCCCCAATAAATTTATTTTCCTATGCAGGGGTCAATAACGACCCAACAACAGTGCGCATCACCTTCACTTTGGCTGAACGCTACTCGACGTAGAGCCGCTCGTCGATCAGCTTCTCCGTAACGTAGCTGCCGTTCGGGTTCAAGCAGCTATAGCTGAACAGCTTCTCGAACTGCATGTCGGCGACGTTGCGGCCAGAGCGGTTCTTCTCGACGCTGCAGATGACCCAGTCGCGATAGCTCTGAGCTTTCTGCGGATTGAACTCTAGGTGCACGCGGGCGACAGCATCGTACTTTTCTGCCAGCATCAGAATGATGTCGGCCTCGTAAACGAGCAGCGAGCCGCCGAGAAGGTGGTGAGCGCGCATCCGCTTCGCGCGCAGCCCATCCAGGTCGGACGCCACGACGGGGACCACCGGGATCTGCTGGGACAGGGCGATCTCCTTCAGCCCGGAGACCACCATCCCTATCCGCTCCCGCTCCGTCATCGCCTCAGGGCTCACCGGGATCTTCTGGAGGTAGTCTACGAACAGCACCAGACGCCGGTCGTTGCGGACCCTGTACGCCTCCACGAGGTCGGCCAGGGCCGTCAGGGTTGTTCGGCTTGAGCCCTTCAAGAGATGCAACCGGTCGCCGTAGCGGCGCAACCGCTGAAGGGCAACGCTGGTGCGCGGGTTGGACTCGAGCAGATCGAACAGCGCCACGTTGCCCCGGTGGTGCGCGGCCAGGATGTGCCGGGTTAGGTCATGCACGCTCACGCCGACGCTCAGATCTCGAGAGCCGAGGTCGACCGATTCCATTGCGATCAGCCGTTGGGCGAGAGACTCCTCATCATCCTCGTAGGATACGAACAGGCAGCTTGCCTCACCGGAGGCTGCGATGTTGCGCGCCATCTGGAGGGCCAGGGTTGTCTTCCCTACCCCATGGCCGCCCCCGATGAGAACCAGCTCACCCGGCCTGACACCGCCACCGAGAGCCTCGTCCAGGGGATCGAAGCCGAGAGGCACCGGGGATATGCCCTCCAGGTCGCCCGCATCGACTCGCTCGGCGAGACCATGCAGCGCATGGAGCGCCGAGATAGGGCGCACCACCCCCGAGTTCGTAGGCACCTGCCAGGGCTCCGGGCCCTGCATCCCATCGGCTACGAGACGCGGAAACGTCTGAGCAGCGTCCAGCTCGGCAGTCGGGCCGGGCCTATTCTGAAGCGCCAGGGCGGCGTAGAGCTGATGGGAGCTGACGTAGCCCAGGCTGATCAGAATACGGCCGAGCAGGTAGTAGCGATGTCTCTCGGCGAGAGCGCGCTGGCGGTCGAGGGCCTTGGCGAGCTGCTCTGGGCTGAGACCATACTGCTCGATGAGCAGTTGCCCCAAGGGCCGATGCTCGTTCCAGTCGCCGCTGCTGCCAGTGCGTCTGTTGCTCATCTCTTCGGAATAGAGCATCCCCTTCTCCTCGGCACTACAATCGCTATCGAGTCTCTCGGAAGCGCATCAGCAGCCCGGACATCATCAAGAAGACTCCGCAGCCGAGCATCCACACCGCCAGGCTAGAGGAGCTCGCCTCGCCGGACGAGGGCAGCCTGTCTGGCTTTGCCAGGACCGGTACTGCTTGAGCCATCGGCTCGGGCGGCGGTGCCGCCTCAACCTCAACAATCGGTTCGGGGCTCTCGGCCGGCGGCTCGGCTGTAGGAACTGCTGGCGGCTCGGCTCCGGCTACCTCTGCTTGGGCAGCGGGTGCAGGGATGTCGGACAGCGTCGCAGGCGTCTCCGTCGGCACAGGCGTGCTTGTCGGCGAGCTTCCGCCGCCATTGTCGTCGCCGCCATTGTCGCCACCGCCGTTGTCTCCGCCGCCATTGTCTGTTTGGGTTGGAGTAGCCGTTGCGGTCGCCGTGGGCGTAGCAGTTTCATCCGTAGGTACGGTCGCCGTAGGTGTCGGAGTTTCCTCCGTAGGTACAGTCGCCGTGGGAGTCGCAGTTTCCTCCGTGGGTACAGTCGCCGTAGGTGTCGCTGTTTCCTCCGTAGGTACGGTCGCCGTGGGAGTCGGAGTTTCATCCGTAATTACGGTCGCCGTGGGAGTCGGAGTGGATTCCCTGACTTTGAAATTGTCACTCTTGGGGCATTCTCTCATGCCCTCGTCTCTGGCCACCGTCACCTTGTACTCGCCGCCCGGATTCGGTGTGTCACCGAACGGAGCCAGTTGCACCAACGGGAAATCGCCTGTCCCGTCTCCACTGTCTTCAACAACCAAGTGGCGCGGCCCGGTGTCTGAATAGAGTGAAGTGCCGGACGGATCGGTAACGAGGTACCAATAGTCGCCCGCGGGAACTTTGTTACTTTTCTTATTATTAGGCCCCCCGTTGATATAGACGTCTTCCTTGCTGTCGTACTGGTTCTCGTTTACCGCGTTGCCGTCCTTGTCGGTAGTCCAAATCGCCCAGCCGCCACAGTTACCTTGACCTGATGCTTCTGCTCGCACCTCGCCGCCACCAGCGAACATGGCGACCACCCCCAGCAGGGTGACCGCAGCACCCACCACCAGCAAATCAAGACCTTTCAATCTTTTCATGTCCCACCACCCGTCATAAAAATGACCTTTACCGGCCCTCAAGAGCACTAATCACAGGTTAAAGGAGCTAAAGGGGTCATAACAGAGTGGTTGTACCTGTTGTGCGGACGAGTCTGTACCTATTCGTAATAGGTACAATCC
>JBMNNU010000345.1:0-3625 GCA_050942695.1 Chloroflexota bacterium | reverse complement strand
GGCAACCCGGTGATATCCTGGATGTCCGTTATTTTCATTTCGCCCTCCACCTGCCCGACCACGAACGTCGCTTCACCCTCGAACTGCTGCCCCTGGACGGTAAACGGACCGGCAACGGCGTTGACGGCGATGTCGAAATCGGCCCGGACGGCTCGCCCGGCATCTACCTGGGATTGAGAAGGGTTGAGCTCTAACCGCTGGACGACGATGTCCTCAGTAACACCCCGCTGGTCGGCCTCTCGCTCGATGGTCTCGACCAACTGCTGCGTCTCTCTCCTGGCATCTCCTGTGGTGAGGCTTTCGGCTCGTTGATAGTCTTCGGCCTCGAGGGCTTCGAACCAGGCTCGGACGATGGTTTCGGCCTGCTTTTGAGACACGGCAGGCTCCGGTGTGGAAGTAGCCGTGGGCTGTACAACAACTGTAGCTGTTGGGGTGGGAGCGGTAGGTGATGGCTCGATCGCTGCACTCGAACTCACGGGTGTAGAAACCGGGCTTCCTGGTCTTGTCTCTGAATCGGTTCCGCCGTCAAAGATACTCGCGATGGGGCCGCATCCCGCCGCTAGTCCAAACACGATTATTAAGAAGATAGCAACCGGCACCAATCTCACTAACCGAAGCGGTTTTTGCTCGAGTTTTGGACCGTTCATTCCTATCGTATCCTTCCCAGGCTGGTCTAACTGCGCCGTTTCGCCATCCTCTACTGTTGTGCATGTTTCTCCCACACATCTAGGGAGAGTTATCTCAAGCAAACTATAGGCCAAAAGTCCTCTATCGGGTCGGACAACCCCGTAACAAAAACTTGTTCTGACCTCGAGCCGCCTATCCTGGGAGCGCGGCTAGCCTGCCCGGAAGTAAGGGTATAGAGGGGGTTAGCACCTTGCCACTCGTTCAACGATGTTGCCCCATGTGGACGTGCGGGCCAGCGGCTCGCGCTCCCAGGAATGTAGCGCGTAGCTTCGTGCAGGGCTCACATCGTGGTTCATCACGAGGCACGCGTAGGCTGAAGCCTTCGGCTACATTTTTTGGTGCAACTTCGTGTCTTTGAGCTCAGGCAGATGCGATAGCAAGTTTTTCCAGCTTCTCCTCTGCCACATCGAGTCTCGCCATTACCCGCTCCCGTCCCAGCACCTCCATTGTCTCGAAGAGCGGGGGCGCAGCGGTCCTTCCGGTGGATGCTACCCTCAATATCCCGAAGAGTTGCCCAGTCTTCACCCCTAGCTCATCGGCCAACGGACGGGTGACGTCCTCCAGCGCACTCCTGCTCCAATCCGGCAGATTAGCGATTCTCTCTTTGGCTGCTCGCAAAGCGCTAAGGCTGGACTCGGCCGTCAACCCTTTGGCCACCAACAGTTTTGATTCGTACTCCAACTGATCAGCAAAGAAGAAATCTATCAGTTCGCAGGCATCGCTCAGCTTTCGGATTCTCTCCTGAATCAGCGGCACTATCTGCTCCACGTACCCTCGGTCCTTCTCCGTTGTCAGGCCGGCCTGTTCTAAATATGGCATGAGTCGGGATGTTAGATCAGGTACGCTCAACTGCCGGATGTAATAGCCGTTCATCCAGTCCAGCTTCTTGATGTCAAAGATAGCGCCGGTCTTATTTATCTTGTCGATCGAAAAGTAGCGTATCAACTCTTCTCTCGACATAATCTCTGTCGTGGCATCGTAGGCCCAGCCCAGCAGCGCAAGGTAGTTGAGCATCGCCTCGGGTAGGTAGCCCATGTCGCGGTAGGCGATCACGGAGGTCGCGCCGTGACGCTTGCTCAGCTTCGACCGGTCGGGTCCCAAAATCTGCGGAACATGGGCGAACTTGGGCGGCTCCCAGCCGAACGCCTGGTACAGGAGCATGTGGCGCGGGGTGCTGGAGATCCACTCGTCAGCTCTCATGACGTGGGTGATCCGCATCAGGTGGTCATCTACCAGGTGGGCCAGGTGATAGGTGGGGTAGCCATCAGACTTGATTAATACAAAATCATCCAGCGCGGCGTTTGGGAAGGTGATATCCCCATGGATCAGATCGTGAAAGGTTGTAGATCCCTCCATGGGCACCTTGAATCGGATCACCGGGACCTCCCCTTGAGCCAGCCTTGCGTTAACTTCCTCTTCAGATAAGCTTCGGCATAGCCGAGGGTAACCAGACGGCTGCTTGCGTCGCTGCTGCTCTTGTCGAATCGCCGAAAGCCTTTCGGGCGTGCAGAAGCAGCGGTAGGCATCGCCCTGCTTTATCAGCCGCTCAGCGTGCTCTTGGTAGATAGATAACCGCTGAGATTGGATGTAAGGTCCGTAAGGCCCCCCTACCTCCGGCCCCTCGTCCCAGTCTAGGCCGAGCCAGCGCAGTCCATCCAGGATGGCCTCCAGAGCCCCTTCTACCCGCCTGGCAACGTCTGTATCCTCAATGCGCACCACGAACTTCCCCCCATGATGACGCGCAAAAAGCCAGTTGAATACTATGGTCCTAAAAGTCCCAATATGCGGCATCCCTGTGGGGCTGGGCGCAATCCGAGTTCTCACTATCTCTTTTTCACTCATTCTCTATTCCTCTTCCTGCCAATCCTGTTCCGGCTCTTCTAATCCCCTTGATCGCGCTTGCTGCCGTCTCAGCCACTCCACACACCTCTCCAGGTCACCGGGTAGCGGCGATCGAAAAGTCATTCTCTCCCCTGACGTTGGCGAGTCGAATGATAGTAGAGTGGCATGGAGAAACTGCCTGCTCAGCCCGTTGGGACCTTTACCTGAGCCGTATATTTTATCACCCGCGACGGGATGGCCGATAAAGGCAAAGTGCACACGTATCTGGTGGGTTCGACCGCTGATCGGTTTGGCCTCCAGGTAGGTGTAGCCATCCAGCCGTTCGAGAACGGTGAAGAAGGTTTGGGACGGCTTCCCTTCTACCTGGACCGCCATCTGCTGCCTCCGGATAAGATCCCGTTCGATGGGAAGGTCGATGTAACCTCGATCGTCGGCGAGCGTTCCCTCCACTAAGACCAGGTAGCGCTTCTCCATAGAGCGCTCTTTCAACTGATGCTGGAGCTCTTCGAGCGCCCTGGGCGTCCTGGCAACCACCATCAAGCCCGAGGTCTCTTTGTCTAAGCGATGTACGATGCCCGGCCGCCCCGGCCCCGGCACTCCCCGAATCTCCGGGTAATAGGCTACCAGCGCATCTACCAGGGTGCCGGTGGCATGCCCCGGCGATGGATGCACCACCACGCCGGGCTGCTTATCGATAACCACCACTTCTTGGTCTTCGTAGACTATACAGAGTATAGGTAGGTTATCCTCGGCGGTTTGCTGTTCCGCCCGCTCGATGATCTCCACCGTGTTGCCAGCCGAGAGCTTCGTGCTGGCCCGTGGGAGCATCCCATTAACAAAGACCAATCCATCCTCGATCGCTCTTTGCCAGGCTGCCCTGGACTTTTCTGGGTGGATCTTCGCCAGATAGACGTCAAGGCGAGTTCCGTCGTTTTGCTCCGATACTATCTCTCTCACTGTCCTAGATCGTCGCTCCTGGGCCGTTGATCTGAGGGAGACGCGAGGAGATGATACGCAAGGATAGCCACGCCGACGACGATAGCGGAATCGGCAACGTTGAACACCGGCCAGAAGGTAAGGTCCACGAAGTCGAATA
>JBMNNU010000344.1:0-3662 GCA_050942695.1 Chloroflexota bacterium | reverse complement strand
GCGGCAGCAGCAGCAGGGCAAACCCCAGCAAGTATGGCCAGAGCGGTTCCCAGCCGGGGGCAGGTGGTAGGCCCTCCCGGCTGAAAGCCTCCGATGGTTCAGATAGTGCCCGCCCCCCGGTGGCCGCTGCCAACTCCTTCAGCAGGGCTTCGTTGCTGCCCAGCCTCCGGAATTCAGGGGCTCCCGGAACCGAGAAGCCGGTTGTCTCGGTTGCTACAACCCCACCCTCGCGAAGCTGGCTAACCTCGATCCGGTAAAGTCCCGGCATCGTAGCTGGAACCGAGATTTGATACCGGCCTGGCGCTACCTGGCTAAGGGAGACGGTGATCCGGCTACCATCGGGGTTCTCGATTACCGCGTTGGTCTCTACGAGATCGAGGAAGCGGCCCTGGTGGTCGACGCTATCGGCGATGATAGCGGCCTCCTGCCCGTCTACTTTAGTAGACAACTGGAGGCTACGGTCGATGGGCGGGGGCATGGTCCAACGAACCGCCTGATCCCACACTTTTTGAAACTCCTGTTGGCCTAACCACGCCGAAGCCCACAACCCCTCCGCGTCGGAGGTCCAGGCGGCCACTCTGCCCAATCCATACTGCCACTGAGAGAGCAGCGGGTCTCCCCGCTCGGACTTGAGAACCACGGTTGCCGCGTCTTTAGGTTTAGTGGCGACATATCCATCCAGGGGCGGCATGTTATCGCGGCTCATACCTCGGAGTATCGGGCTCGGCGAAACGAACTGTGGGGTTACCTGGCCTTCCACCTCCGCCACTCTCGTGGCTACGCTGACCTCTCGATAGAGAATGTTCGGAATATCGGCTATGCGCTCGGTAAAGTAGTATCGCCCCTCCCCAAGTTGAGCCAAATTGGAGAGCCAATCGGTGTCGGCGTCCTGGCCGATGGCGACTGCGGATAGGGTTATCCGTAGCGGCTTCATCCTCTCAAGAAGCGCCTCGTAGGTACCTCTCCAGGACTGCCCATCGCTGACGAGCGTGATGTGCTTATGGGTAGCCCTAACCGACCTCATGGCGTTATAGGCCGACTGGAGCGCCGAATATATATCTGTGCCGCCCGACGCCTCGATGCTGGAGATGCTGGCCTGGATATCGGCCTGATTGTTCCCTACCTTCTGCACCGGCACGATCCAGTCCGGCTCGGTGTCGAAAGCTATGATGCCGATCTGATCCTCCGGCTTCAGCACCTCGGTCGCTCGTATCGCCGCCTCTCTTGCCATGGCGATTTTGCTGGTGCCGTCGCTACCCTCATCCATGCTGCCCGACTTGTCGATAACCAGGATCAGCGCGAGGTCGCCTCGCTCCCGAGATAGCGGGGGCTCGGACGAAACTGGAAGTATCTCCTCCATGGGGCTACTGGAGTAATCGCCAAGGCCGTAGCTGGACCTCCCGCCTATCACCAGCAGCCCTTTCCCCTGGTCTCTAACGTAGGATTGGAGGGTTTTCATCTGGTCGAGGGACAGGCTGGGGCCGGATACATCTTGCAGCACCACAGCATCGTATTTGAGAAGCTGGGGCATCTGTATGGGCAACTGGTTTGCAGGTATCTCTTCCACCTGCAATCCAGATCCTTCCAAAAGCTGGCGAAGCTGGCCGCTCTGCTCCGGATTCCCCTGAACCAGCAGCAACTGCCCCTTAGGTTTCACTACCACGAACCCTTCTGCGTAATTGTTCTCACGGATAGTGTCCCCCTCTGGGGATAGGTGAACCTCCACAGAGTGGAAGCCGAGAGGCAGAGCCTTTTGTGACATGGTGACCAGATTGGCCCCGATGCCCAACTGCACATCCCAGCCGCCAGTCACTTGGCCGTCGATCGCAATGCTTATTTGAGCTGGTGCTTCGTGGCTGCTACCTACCACGACGTTGACGTCGAAGGTATCCCCTTCCCTAATGCGAGCTGGGATCTCAACCGATTCGACCACCACCTCCGGCAGCCCCTCCTGCGCTGATATCGGTACCACGTCCACACGGGTGCCTGCCGGTAGCGAGCTGATTGTCTTCTCTACCTGCCCTGCGGTGTCCCAGCCGTCAGATAGCAGCACAACCTTTCGAAGCCCCGAAGCAGGTAGCAACCCCGCGGCCAGTCGCAGTGCGGCCGAGAGGTTAGAGCCGGGCTGAAGGTTCAATCTGGCTGGTGGCCTGTACTCCTTATCGCTGTTCAGCGGATTGGTAACCTGGGCATCTCCTGCGAAGGCGATAACGGCCGATTGGTCGCTAGCTCTCATCTGGCTCATAGCCTGTTGGACCCACTCGGCTTGATGGGCTTGACTCAGGGATGAGATACTCTGCGAGCCGTCGAGGACGAAAGCAACCGACATGGTAGCGTCCTTGAGGGGCACACTGGGGCTGGACAACGCCAGGATGATAGCGGCCATGGAGACCGTTCTCAACCCCAGGATAGCTCGACCTCGCCACCGGGCCATCAACGATAACCGGCCTCGACCCACGAAGTAGATAGCCGGTAGTATCAGCAGCAACAGCAGCGCCGAGGGGTTCTCAAGGGCGAACGGCATGGATTGTCAACCTCTCCGTGAAAAGTAAGCCCATTCTGCCGACAGAATCGCCAACAGCAAGAGCGCGAGAAAGGGCCATAACTGGCGGCCGGGAACCGGGGGCGAGTAACCACGCGTGATCCTATCCTGCTTCAGAAGATGCACTTGCGGGGTCACGTCGGATTCGGCTGTACTGTCTACGTTGACGTTGAAGCTGCTGGAGACCTCACCCAGTTTGGCTCCTTTCCACTTGACGGTGTATTTCCCCACCTGTTGGGTTTCCCCGAAGCTGATAGCGCCCTTGTCGAAAGTCAGGGATCGGCGCGACCCATCGGGCAACTCGACGTTGGCCTCAGTAGCATCCGCCATAGGCCGGATCTGCACCGTGTTGCCGGGCTGGACCTTCTTCGGCAACGTGGTGGGGTTCAGTTGGTCCACTGCATTTGAGAGCAGCAGTGGAAATGCCTGCATCCTGGTGAGGTCAAATAGCATCCAATCGAAGTTGAAAACTACTACCCTGCGCCCCGCCCTTTCGCCTTGCAGGATGAGAGGCCCCAATTGCCCCTCTACGATGGCGCGAGCCCAAATTGGGGTTTCAAGCCGAACCATCTGCCCCAATCGAAGGCTTTGCAGGTCTACCGAATCGATTAGAGGGTTCCCGATCCTGCTACGCAACACCGCCGCTTCGGCGCCCGCAGGCTTTGCCGCCAGACCTGGCGAGTCCACTGGAGGGTTCAGTATCAACAGGTCGGCATCAGGGAGAGTTTCTGGGACGAACCCATCGAGGATAACCAGGTCCGCTCCGCCGGCCGATTGGTAGGATTCCGGTTGGACCGTGGAAACGCTCAGCCCAGGGAGGGTGTTTAGGACCCTCTCGATCGGGCTGGACTCTCTGGATACCAGCAAGACCTTCCTAGGTTGCGGCGCGCTCAATTGCACCTCTACACGATCGTCTCCCTGGAAGATGTCATTGCTCTCGATGCTCAGGCCGAAAGCCTGGCTGTTTGGCGGTAGAGCAAAGGACAGGTCGGAACTTTCTCCTGGGCTAAGGGTGATCTCCAATCTTTCAAGCAGTAAGCCGTCTGCTGTGGCCGTGGCGGCTAGATTGGCTTCGGCCCCGCTGTGATTGGTGACTCTGGCAAACGCGCTCCAGCGCCCA
>JBMNNU010000343.1:0-3666 GCA_050942695.1 Chloroflexota bacterium | reverse complement strand
CACCTTCCCTGCATTCCTTATCTGCTAAGCAGCTTGGCAAAAGTCATCATCAGTTTTGGAGCATGAGCGAGATACCAGGAGCTGCTTGGCATAATTGGTAAGGGCTGCATCGACGGCAGCTTGCAGCGAATTTGCCGTTTTATGGCTTCGATCAGGCAACTCCTGGTACTTGATCTGACGCCAGACGGGCTCAATAAGGTTCAATTCCGAACTGTAGGGCGGGAGGAAAAAGAAGCGAACACCCACCGTTTCCAGTTCCGGGATTTTGTCCTTGATCAATTGGCTGTGATGCACCGAGTAGTTGTCCAACACGATGACACAGGGGCGTTCGCGGCGATAGCCATCGGGAAGTACCTCGGGCAAATCGGCCACCTTATACACAAAGCGCAGGTGGGCTTCGGCATCGTACTTACCCTGGTCCTTACGATGGCTCTCGAAGACGAAGTGCGGTCCTTCGGGATCGCGAAGGGGGAGATGGCGCCAACCACGTTCACACGCCGGCCTTCCGGGGCTTCGTAGGGCACGATCTTCCGCTCCCCGATCCGAGACCAGCTGTATCCGGTGGGCATGGTGGGCGCAAAGCCACTCTCATCCAGAAAGGACAAGTCGATCTCTCCTTTTCGGGCCTGATTTTTTGATAACCTCCAGCTCAGCCTCTTTGGCCGCTTGGAGGTTGGGGTCTTTTCGCTTATGTGCTACCGAACGTTTGGTACGCTTCCAACGATAACGGCGCTGCTTCAGCAGCCTGCTGAGCCGATCAGTGCTGATATGCACCCGATGCTCTTCTTGAAGCCACTTCACCAACTGTGGTGCGGTGAAGGTTCTCTTGGACTCATCGATCAGCTTCTCTACTGCTTTCAAATGCTCCTCTGTTACCTTCTTCGGCCTACCTGGTCGAGGCCGGTCCGGCAGGGCATCGAAGCCTTCGGCAAGGAAGCTCTTTATGTACTTACGCACGGTAGCTTCCTGACGGCCAAGGTATCTGGCTATCTTTGGAATGTTCCAGCCTGTGTCTGCCAGTCGGATCATCTCCAGCCGCTCTCGGGTCTGGGGCGAAAGCCCCCACTCCCGTGTGCGTTGCTGCAATTCTTCCCGCTGGTCGGGACTCAGTTGTACTCGAATCAATGGCAAGGTCCTCCTACCGTTGATTTTACCGTAGATTTACACCCGAGTGCTTAGACCCCTCCAGTCCGGCAGGTTGGCACCTTTAGACACTCCTGCGCCTACGAACAGCACAAGCTGCCCGTGCTTCGCCTGTTCGGTCAGCAGTGCTAGTTCGCGATCGTGTCTGTATTCCGGCGCTGTCCCCAAGCCCGTCCCTCCTACTTTGTTCGCCACCTGCATACAGCACCGATGGGAGGTGTCACGCCTTATCGAACCCTAACCCTCTCCGCTGTAATATTTGATGGCAGCAGATCCGAAGCCTCTAGCTGTGGTCCAGTCGAAAGCAAAACCGATCGGGCCGCCAATTAGGGGAACCATCTTCGTGAAGCTTGTCAGGGATTTCTCGCCAGCCTTGGTGATTATCTTCCGGCCGATTATTCTGTGTATGCTGTTCATGACTTCCCTAGTCACGTACTTTTCCACTGCCCGCTTGGTCACTTCCTTGGACGCCTCTATCCCGAACTGTTTGAACGCCTCCTTCACGGAGTCGCCCGCCATTATTAGGTAGATGTCGGTCTTGAGATCGGTCGTCTCGGGCGTGTGGCCGTAGAGATACGCGATGCACACTGCCATGTTTGCCTGGAATCTCCAAGTTGCAACGAGATTCGCAGGTACAGCCACCGGCAAGACGATCACCCCTCCGAGCCCGGCGACTGCTCCCACCAAACCGCACTTCAGGCTCTTCCTTCTTACGATCATGCTGGCCAATTTGGCATCGCTGATGCCGGGGTTCTGAGACCGCAACTTGTCGACGTAGCTCATTACCGCTGGCTGGTCGAAGTTAATTATCCACTCGGTCAATCTGTCTAGCTGTTCTTTCAGCTCTTCGGGGCTAAGGTCAATGGTTTGAACAGACTCAGTCAATTCCGCCAGTTTCCCCAGCAACTCGTCAAAGGTAAACCGGTGAAACCCTCCCATGCGGACCTCCTATCTTGTGATTTAACCCATCGGTTGTAGATGGGCATCCTGATTTGGTGGTTTGGGGTGTGAGGTGGCAACATTTTGTCACCATGATGCATCCCGATACCATCCAACAAATACGTGATTTCCGAAACGGACTGTACATGTTGTTTAGGAAGCGAGCCGACGCCCTCTTTGAGCTGTGTGATGCCGCTGTGACCGCCGGCCTTAGCCCCTCGACGGCCTATCTCAGCCTGGAAGCCATCCATCGCCGTGGCTGGGGTAGCCTCTATGCCGCCCTGGCCAATGGGCAGATCGACACGGAGCTTCTCAGATCCCTGCTGGCTCGCCACCCCCTGGACAACGGGCAGCCCATATATGCCGTCGATGTAACCGTCTGGCCACGCTGTGCCGCCGAAACCAGCCCCGATCGCGCTTTCCATCACCACTCTAGTCGCCACATGAAGGGCAAGCCCGTCGTGGCGGGCTGGGCCTACCAGTTGATCGCTCAGGTGGGCTTTGACAGGGACAGTTGGACAGCGCCGATGGATGTGCAGCGTATCCGCCCTCGACAGGATAAAGAGACCGTTGCCGCCGAGCAGATCAAGTCCCTGCTCCCCCGCCTGCCTGACCGAGAGAACGTCCCCCTGTTCCTCTTCGATACCGGCTACAATTCGGTAGCCCTGGCGGAGGGGCTGGGTGACACGCAGGTAGCGATCTTGGTGCGGCTCCGCTGTGACCGCTGCTTCTACGGCGATCCGCCACCACCATCCAATCGGAAAGGTCGCCCCTTCAGGCATGGTCCCAAGATGGCCTTCAAGGACCCTACGACTTGGCCTGAACCGACCGAGGAGCATACCGAGCAAGACAAGCAGTACGGGACGGTGCGAGTGCGGGCCTGGTCGGGCATGCACGCCATTCCCCGGGATCATCCGACTAAAGGGACTCTCGGCCCCCGCCCTATCGTCCGAGGCACCGTAATCCTGGTCGAGGTTTCCCGGCTTACTGGGTGGACCCGCAAGCCTCAATCGCTCTGGCTGTTCTACCATGGGCCAGATAGTCCGAACCTGGCTACTCTCTGGCGTGCCTACGTCCACAGGTTCGACGTGGAGCACACGATACGCTTCTTCAAGCAGACGCTGAACTGGGCGACGCCGCGAGTCCGCTACCCTGAGCAGGCTGATCGCTGGACCTGGCTGATCATGGCGGCCTATACGCAACTCCGCTTGGCTCGTTCCTGTGTCTCTGACCGGCGGCTGCCCTGGGAACGACCCCTTAAACCGGACAAGCTGACGCCCTATCGGGTGCGTCGAGCCTTTTCGTCGCTTTTGGTAGCGCTCGGCACTCCGGCGAATGCACCAAAACCGTGCGGACGCTCTCCAGGGCGTCCCAAGGATCGCCGATCGGGACGAGCAAAGCGCTATCCGGCCCTGAAGAAGGCCGCTTAACGGAAACAAGATCATTGCTCTAGCCAATTCCCGGCAGATTTCGCGCTGTCGGTTGTTGTTCCATGGTTAAATCACAAGTAACTGGTCAGTCCGGTAAATCTATGCTACCTTTGCTAGTAGAGCGATACCTGGTCGTCGACGGCGAACCCATATG
>JBMNNU010000024.1:0-20067 GCA_050942695.1 Chloroflexota bacterium | reverse complement strand
TGGAAGCGATGAAGCATCCAGAACTCCGGGAGAGCGTTGTCGACGCTCTCCCGGTAATAACGTCACTACTAGTCGGCGACCTCCAACCCTAACTCCTCGTATGCACGTAGAGCACCGGGGTGGATCGTCTTCTTGGTCCATCCGAAGGGTAGGAGCTCCTTGGAGATGATCTTGCCTAAGGCGTCGTACTCACCGAACTTGTCGGCGTTCGCAGCGGCCAGCTTGACGATCTCGTAGGCATACTCCTCTGGGAAAATATCTTTTGCCGCGAAGCCGGTGATGTCGACCCACGCATCCAGATCCTGCTCTACTGCAGCGTGCGCCCCGGCAGGGATGGTAACCTGCGTGAGAGGAAGGCCTGTCTTCTCGATCACATCTGCGATCTGCTCCTTGCCCCACGAGAGGCTGTACGCTTTTCGCGGAGATGCAGCCATCTCAACCAGGTTAGGAGTTGGGGAGTACTCATTCGTGAACGGGTTCAGGTACATACCTATGACTGCGGCATCCACGCGACCATCTAAAAGGGCATCCTTAGCGGGTTTGGCGCCGATCCACTGAAAGTCAGCGTTCTCTTCGGTGATGCCCCATCCATGCTCCAGGGTCAGAGCGGGCAGAATAGCCCAGCCCATCTGCGACTTCAGCCCCAACCCTATACGCTTACCTTTCAGGTCGGCTGGCGTCTTAATGTTGGGATCAAGGGTAGCCAGGAATATGGCTGCGGGAGTAGTGTTAATGATTCCGCGAATACCAGTAACCTTCTGGCCGATGAGCGGATCACCATCTGCCGCCATCTTCATAGTGACAGTGGTCATGGTTATGAAGGTGTTATCCCACAAGCTGGGATTCTCGAGTGCCTTGACGTTATAGACAGGTCCAGGGCTTTCACCAGGTGAGATTCGCAGCCAGGGGTGATTCTTTTTGGCTATATCGCTCAAAGCGAAACCGATATTGTAGGCGCTCGATCCGAATGCGGATAGTATGGTCCTAAGAGTTACTGGCTCCCTCGATGATGTCTGGGGTGACGGGTCAGCGGCAGGTTGGGTTGCCGACTGCGCTGTAGGTTGAGTCGTCGGGGGGGACACGGGCGGAGCACCAGCCTGGCTGCAAGCAGCCAGCAGCCCGACGAGGCCGAAGACGAGAAGGCTGACTAATAATTGAGCTCCCGTTGCCTTGGGAAAACACTTTAAGGGCAATTTGGTCATCGCATTTCTCCTTCGTTTTGTTCTCAAGCGATCACGCGGTGGGGGCGGTGGGGTGGCAGTACGCCTAGACTGCCATCCCCTGATGTGTTAGGATTTGTAAGGAGATGATTCCACGATTGATCCAAGGAGAGCAATGACGGCGGTCACCAGCTAATGTGATTCTGATCACACAGATCGCTGGGGGCCTATAGCCATGAGGCCTGAGCGCGCGGGAGTATGAGTGAGAAGAGTCGACCGTGTTGTTAAGTCGAACGAGGGGTTACAATGGCGATTCATGGTAGAGGCTTGGCTACAGAGCTCGTTGGCGACGAGACGATTTCTAACTACCTTTCAACTCACCGCCTCTTCAGAGTGCTACCAGAAGGAGTTTGCAGAGATCTCTCCGCGGAGGTCGTCGAGCGACATTACAGTAAAGGTCACCACCTCACCTACTCGGGTGACCTGCTGAACTTCATCGGCATCGTAAAATCCGGGTTGGTTGCCCTGAGCCAAATAGATACCCGGGGCGATGATCACGCTCTCATGGCCCTTTATCCTGGAGACGTTTTAGGGTTGGGAGCGGCAGTGCGGCGAAGCCGCATGTCTTGGACTTCCACCGCCATGGTAGATGTCCAAGCGCTAATCATGCGGCTAGACACCTTCAGCGACCTGTATCAGCGCTTCCCCGAGTTTAGGCACCAGGTAGCATGCGAGCTAGCCAACAATGTGGTCCGTTGTGGCGAGACTGCCCTCTATTTCACCTTGGGACCAGCCTCATCGCGAGTCGCCACATTTCTGCTGGAATCCGCTAAGGCTATCGGTAAACAGCAAGGCTCTTCCACCATCAACCTCTCATTTTCTCACCAGGAACTCGCGGACTTCCTTGGGATGACCCGCGAAACGGTAACGCGAATTCTGGCGCGACTCTCCCGATCTGGGATTATTGCTACAGATCGGAACCGGGTAACGGTGCTAAACACCGAAGCACTTCGCGAGATGGCTAACGGCTGATCCACGTATGCCGTACGCAGCGTAATTACCCGATGCGGCAAATGGCACCCACCAACCGCCTCCCGATGCATGAGTTGCTAGTTAACCACGGGCGTGTGACGGCGGCGAGCACAGCATTGTGCACCCGTCGCCGTCGAAGGTAAGTTGTCCGCGCCTACGATGTTCAAGAAACAGTCACCCTGTCTACTCTGACGGCACACACCTTCAGCTCGGATATCTTCGGTACCGGATCGAGAGTCGATGTGGTCAGAATGTTGGTAGGGGACTCCGCAAAATGGAAATCCATGAACACGACACCAGGTTGCACATCCGTCGTGATCTCCACCAAGGCTACTACTTTTCCGTGCCGGGACGAAATCCTTTCCTGCTCCCCCTGGGTCACGCCCAACTTCGAGGCATCCGCCGGGTCAATCTGAACCATCTCCTGATCTAGAACAGCGGACAGTCCCTTTACCCGATGGGTAAGGCTGCCGGTGTGATAGTGGGGTAACCTTCGCCCAGTGGTTAGCAGCAGCGGGAACCGTTCATCCGCGAGTTCAACTGGCGGCCGATATTCGACCGGCGCAAAAAGTCCTATCCCCTGGTAAACACCTCTCCGTGGAGGTAGGAGGTGCCCGGGTGATCTAGCGATAGTACAGGCCATTGCAACCCCTTTTCATCCAGCCGGCCAAAGTCACCCCTGCATCGAAAGGCGTCAAACCGGCGATTTCCTGCATTATCTCCGACGTATCGGAGTGCTAGAAACGTGTTGCTTCCAATCACAGGCAAACAGGCAGCATCCTCGATCTCGTCCATGCTGTTGGTCATCGCGCCGTTGCCGAACGTGGCGGCCAGACCGGCCACCGTGGCTGTGTCAGTTGTTGCAGGAAAAAGTCCTGGCAACGTCGAGGGTGCTAAGTAGTTGGTACAGATTTGAAACAGTCGGGCTAAATATTGAGACATACTCGATACTGCGCTCGGGCGATCCCTTCTACTAAGATACCTTGGTTTTGCACCATCGAAAGGTTGTTGAACGGAAAGTAGGAGAAAAAACGTGCGATCTCTGGTGTTACTTCTGTTCATCTTGGCAATGGCGCTGGTTGGCTGCCAATCTCCGGTGGAGAAGGCGAAGGAGGCTGTAGCCGAGAAGATAACGGAAAAAGCTATCGAGCAGGTTAGTGGCGGAGACATAGAGAAGAAGGGCGAGAATGTGACGTTCAGCAAGGATGGCGAAAGCCTCACGGTCGGCTCCGACCTGCCCGAAGAACTGAAGGGATTTCCGATCCCGAAAGACTTCAAGATAGTCGAGAACAGTTTCTCCAGAGTTGTAACCAAGAACGAGAAAGCTGTGGGCGGCCGCTGGACGGGTCCCGGCACCATGGAATCGGTGGGAGAGTTCTACGCGAGCGCTATGCCTCAGCAGGGGTGGAGTCAGGTGACGGCCTTGGACTCTGCGACAGCATCCTTACGAAGCTACACTCGAGATGGGTGGCAGGTAAACGTCAGTTGGTCGAAACAGGAGAGCGAAATCGCCCTCAGTATCTCGATGACGAACAAGCCGCTTCCGACAGCAACGCCCGCCAAACCCACGGCGACGCCTAAACCGACCTCGACACCCAAGCCGACCGCAACCCCCAAATCCGGTGGGGGTGGGCCAGCACCTATCAAGGGGTGATCCGGTCAGAACCGCCTAAAGCGGCAGCGCAGGCGAGGCCTTTGCCTCGCCTGCGCTGTTTACAGCTCCATTAACCGGTGGTATCGCCAGCCGGTGTTCCCGGCATAGAATATTACAGCTTCTCTACCCGCACTGCGCTCACTTTCAGCTCAGGGATCTTGGCCACTGGATCCAGCGCCGGGTTGGTGATCCGGTTGGTTGGGCTTTCGCCGAAGTGGAAGGTCATGGATACCGTCCCCCTCGGCATGTCCCAGGTCACCTTAGCGCGGGTCTTCACCTCGCCGCGGCGTGAGACCACCTTGACCATATCCCCGTCGGCAACCCCTAGCTCGGCTGCATCCTGAGGGTTGATCTCTACCAGCTCCTCCTGCCGCAGCCGGTTCAGGCCGTCCACCTTCCGGGTCATGGTGCCTGAGTGGTAGTGGTACAGGCTCCGGTCGGTCGTAAGGATGAGCGGGTAGCCATCCCCAGGCAGCTCGGCCGAAGGCCTGTAGGTCAGCGGGGTCAGCCGCCCCTTACCGCTGGGGGTTAGGAACTCATCCCTGTGCAGGATCGGCTTCCCCGGGTGATCGCGGCCTGGGCAAGGCCAGGCCAGTCCGGCCTCTTCGATTCGATCGTAGGATATACCTGCGTAGCTGGGAGTGAGAGCCGCTATCTCATCCATTACCTGCGCCGGGCTCTCGAAGTCGAAACCCTTTCCACCCAGTCGCCTGGCGATCTCACAGGTGATCCACCAATCTGGCCGGGAGCCCCCCACGGGCTCCAGCGCCTTGCGGACGCGCTGAACCCGCCTCTCCGTGTTGGTGAACGTTCCATCCTTCTCAGCGAAGCTAGCCGCCGGTAGGACTACGTCGGCAAAACGTGCTGTCTCTGTGAGGAAGATATCCTGAACCACCAGGAACTCCAGATGCTTCAGCGCCTCCTCTACATGCCCCGAGTCGGCATCGGTAAGAACAGGGTTCTCGCCCACCAGGTAGACCGCCTTCACATCACCTCTATGGGCCGCGTCGAAGATCTCGGTGAGCGTCAATCCGGGTCTGTCTGTCAGCTCGCAGCCCCAGGCAGCCTCAAACTTCTTCCTGATGGCCGGATTCGCCACCTTCTGATAGCCCGTGAACACGTCGGGCAGGGCGCCCATATCGCACGCACCCTGGACGTTGCTCTGCCCTCGAAGGGGATTAACCCCCGAAGATGGTTTGCCGATATTCCCGGTGAGCATAGCCAGGTTGGCAACGGCCATCACGTTGTCGGTGCCGTGGGTGTGCTGCGTGATGCCCATGGCGTAGAGAATCGACGCAGGTTTGCTCGTTGCGTAGATGCGCGCCGCCTCGACGATCTTGTCCCTTGGCACCCCTGTGATCTTCTCCACAGCGGCCAGATCGTAACTCGCCAGCGACTCTTCTAAAGCTTCGAAGCCTGAGCAGCGCCCGGAGACGAAGGCGTAGTCCAACAAACCTTCATCTACGATCACCTTCGCCATACCCATCAGCAGGGCTACGTCGGTGCCGGCTCGATGCTGGAGCCAGACCTCCGCAAAGCGGCAGAGATCTATCCGCTTCGGGTTCGCAACGATCAGCCTGCCACCCTTCCGAACCGCCTCCTTTACCTCCAGCCCTATCACTGGATGGCTCACGGTGGTGTTGGTGCCGATAGCAAGGATACAGGCCGCGCCACTTATCTCGCCGATAGAGTTGGTCATGGCACCGCTCCCGAATACTGTGGCCAGACCGGCCACGGTAGGAGCGTGTCAAGTACGGGCACAGTGGTCTATGCTGTTTGTGCCCATCACCCCCCTGGCAAATTTCTGGATCAGGTAGTTCTCCTCGTTGGTGCACTTGGCTGAGGAGATCACGGCGAACTGGTCTCCCCTATATTTGACCAGCCTGTTGGCGACTAGGTCCAGGGCCTCATCCCAGCTTACCTCGTAGAATTTCCCATTCTTTTTAACTAGCGGGTTGGTCAGCCGCTCCGGTGAGTTGACGAACTCGTATCCAAAGCGACCCTTTACGCACAGGTTTCCGTGCCGGTTCACAGGACTCTCAGTGTCGCCCCGCACAGACACGATGGTATCGCCCCTGATGCCCAGATAGATACCGCACCCAACACCGCAGTAAGTGCAGATAGTCTTGATCTCGCGCTCCGGCAGCATCTCTTTCTTGGCGACCAGCGCCCCCACCGGACAGCTCTTGACGCATTGCCCGCAGGACTCGCAGGTAGTGTTCAATAGCGATCCGCCGTTGCCCTCGTACGTCGCCACGCGATAGCTGAAGCCTAGAGCCCCAACGCCCTGGATATTACTGCAGACCCGTGCGCAGCGGGCGCAGGCAATGCACTTGTTGGCATCCCTCTCGATGAACGGGTGGGACTTATCCAATGGGTAAAGGTAGCGATGCTCCCTGAACGGCGGCGCTTGGACCTCGTACTCAGTGGCCAACTTACGCAGCACACAGTAGTAATCGGCCTTACAGCCGCACTCTAAGCAGCGTCCGGCCTCACGTCGCACCATCTCGTCGGTGAAGCCTAGCTCGATCTCATCGAAGCTGCTCACCCTCTCCTCAAGAGGGATCTTAGGCATCGGAACCCTGGGCTTCTGCTCAAGCTGGGTGAACTCTTCCTTGCCCTGCAACTGCTCCAGCGTGCCTTTGCTGATATCGAAAATGGGCTTGCCGTTCGGTATTGCCACGCCCCGCAAGAAGCAGTCGATGGACAGCGCAGCTTTCCGGCCTGCCGCGATCGCCTCAACCGCCGTGGCTGCCCCGGATACGCAGTCGCCGCCGGCAAAGACCCCCTTAACGCCCGTCTGCCATTGGATTTGATCGACCACGATGTTGCCGTTGCGAGCTATCCGGATATCTTCCTTCTCGGCCAAGAATGCCGTGTCCGGTCGCTGCCCTATAGCGGCGACGACGGTATCCAAGGCGATAAGAAACTCCGATCCAGCCACCGGCTCCGGCCGCCGTCTTCCGCTGGAATCTGGCTCGCCCAGCGCCATTTTTATGCACTCCAGCTCGGCGACCTTGCCGTCTTTCCCGATAATCCTGACGGGCGCCGCCAGGAACAGCAGCCTGACCCCTTCTTCCTCCGCCTCTTCGATCTCCCATGGCGAGGCTGGCATCTCAGCCCTGGAGCGGCGGTAGACAAGTGTGACTTCCTGCGCTCCAAGCCGTAGCGCCGTGCGAGCGGCATCGATCGCCGTGTTTCCACCACCGATAATGGCTACCCGTTTCCCAACCTCTACGGGCTCGCCGGCCGCCACCGCTCGCAGGAAGTCGGTTCCCGCCAGGACGCCATCGAGCTCCTCACCCTGCACCCCCAGCCGGGTGCTCTGATGTGCGCCTATAGCCAGGAATATGGCGTGATAGCCGCTGTCCTTGAGGCTCTGAATCGAAAAATCCCTGCCAAGCCGCTGGTTTACCCTGATCTGGGCCCCCAGATCGGTAATCCGAGATATCTCCTGGTCGAGGACTTCTTGAGGAAGCCGGTAGTCCGGGATGCCGTAGCGAAGCATGCCTCCGGGCTTGGGCAACGCCTCCAGTATCGTGACATCGTGTCCGTTCAGCGCAAGGTAGTAAGCTGCGGTTAGCCCGGCGGGTCCCCCACCTACGATGGCAACCCTGAATCCGGTTTTAGGCTTGATGCGAGGCTTGAGCCTATCAGCGGATGCCATCTCGAAGTCGGCAACGAACCGCTTGGCGCTGCAGATGGCCACCGGTTTATCGACCAGATTTCTGCGGCATGCCTGCTCGCAGAAATGGGGACATATCCGGCCGATCACAGCCGGCAACGGAAGCTTCTCCTTTATCAGCTCGACCGCCTCTTTGTAGGCGCCGCGAGCGATCAAGGCCAGATAGCCCTGGACATCGATACCGGCAGGGCAGGCGGCTTCGCAGGGTGCTGTGCAGTCGCCGTAGTGGTCTCGTAGCAGGTCCTCCAGCCTTTGTTTACGAGCACCGATAACCTTCGGGCTGGCGGTTTCGACCACCATACCATCGGCAACCGGGGTCGTGCAGGAGGTCACTAACCCGTATCCCCGGACATCCACCACACACATCCCGCAGGAACCGTGGGGCTTTAGTTGTGGGTCATCGCAAAGGGTTGGTATCTGGATCCCGACATCTCGACACACGGACAGGATCGATTGTCCGGCTTCAGCGTTGACCTCAGCACCGTCCAACAGCATCCTTACTTCACCCTTGCCTACCGTTGGCGCGGCCCCCCTGGCTCCTGCCAGGCCCCTTTTTCCGTTGGATACTACTCTAGTTATCGCCATCTCCGGTCCTTTTCCTCGCGATGGCTGTCAATTCAGCCATCAACAATCAGCCATCAGCAATCTGCCGAAATCGGTACTGGGGGTTGCATGCCGAATCCTTTGTCAAAACCGGTTACCGGCGCTCGAAAGCTGATGGCTGATGGCTAAAAACCGATTGCTACTACCTTTAGTTTAGTTCCGCGCGGCCACCTTGGCGCGCACATACTCGTCGATAGCCGCGGCCGCACGCTTGCCAGCGCCCATGGCCTCGATCACTGTCGCGGCACCCGTCACAACGTCCCCTCCAGCGTAGACCCCCTCCTTGGTGGTCTTGCCCGTCTGAGGGTCGGCCACTACTGTGCCCCGGCGACTTACTTCCAGTCCCGGGGTGCTCCTTGGGACCAGAGGGTTCGGGCTCGTACCGATAGCCATGATCACTGTGTCCACATCCAGCACGAACTCGGAGCCTTTGATCGGCACCGGGGAACGTCGCCCACTGGCATCGGGCTCGCCCAACTCCATTTTGATACACTCCAGCCCTTTCACCCAGTTCTTTTCGTCGGCCAGGATGCGGGTGGGATTGGTCAGCAGGTAGAACTCGATCCCCTCTTCCTCGGCATGCTCTACCTCTTCGTGCCGTGCAGGCATCTCGGATCTCGACCGGCGATACACGATGGCGGCCAACTCGGCTCCCAGCCTCTTGGCCGTGCGGACGGCATCCATAGCGACGTTGCCGCCTCCGACCACCGCCACCCTTTTGCCCCTGATGATTGGGGTGTCGTACTGAGGGAAGAGGTAGGCTTTCATCAAATTGCTGCGTGTGAGGAACTCGTTGGCAGAGTACACTCCGTTGCAGTTCTCTCCGGGGATCCCCATGAAGCTGGGAAGCCCGGCGCCGGTTCCAAGGAAGACGGCGTCGAATCCCCATTCGTTCATCAACTCGTCCACCGTAATGGCCTTGCCTGCCACCACGTCGCAGAGGATCTCGACCCCCAGCGACTTGACGTACTCGACCTCCGCCTGCACGATTGCCTTGGGAAGGCGGAACTCAGGGATGCCGTATGTTAGAACCCCGCCGGGGAGATGCAGCGCCTCGAAGATGGTCACCTTGTGGCCCATCCGCGCTAGGTCTCCGGCCGCAGTCAAGCCAGCGGGGCCGGCGCCGATAATTGCCACCTTCCCCGCGCCCGGCAGCGGCATCGAATCCGGATCGACCCTCGCCCCATTGCTGTTGGTATGAGAGAGAGCCCAGTCTGCCACGAAGCGCTCCAGGCGGCCGATGGCGATGGGCGCACCCTTCTTGCCGAGAAGGCAAAGGGACTCGCACTGGGTTTCCTGAGGGCATACCCTGCCGCAGATCGCCGGCAGGTTGTTCTTCCTCTTCAGGATCGACACGGCCTCAGCCATATTGCCGTCCTTGAGCGCCCCGACGAACTCAGGAATATCTACGTTGACGGGGCATCCCTCCATGCAGGGGTGATTCTTACATCGTAGGCAACGGGACGCCTCGGCCAGCGCCTGCTCTTCTCTGTACCCAAGGGCAACTTCGTTGAAGTTCTTGCTTCGCTCTAACGGGTCCTGGGAGGGCATCGGTTGCCGGTTGAGATCTAGCTTAGCCATGGGATTGCACCCCCTTCCCCTCTCGCTCGCCGCAACTGCATTTCCAGACCTCCATCGAAAGCTGTTCGCTCTCTTTATAGATCTGGTTTCGAGCTGCCAACTCATCCCAGTTGACCTTATGCCCGTCGAAGTCTGGCCCGTCCACACATACAAAGCGCGTTGCGCCGCCAACGGATACTCGACAGGCGCCGCACATGCCGGTGCCGTCCACCATTATCGGGTTGAGGCTCACTACCGTCGGGACGCCAAACGGTTGTGTAGTCTTGGAAACGAACTTCATCATGGGAATTGGGCCGATAGCAACAACCCGGTTCAGCTTGCCTGCTTCACACAACTCCTTCAGGGGCTCGGTTACCAGCCCCTTTCGGCCGTAGCTGCCGTCGTCTGTAGTAACGATGATCTCGTCGCTGACCGATCTCATCTTCTCTTCCCAGAAGATGAGATCCTTGTTGCGGAATCCGATGATCGAGATGACCCTGTTTCCGGCCTCCTTCATCGCCCGGGCGATGGGGTAGATGGTAGCGGTGCCGAATCCGCCGCCCACACAGCATACCGTGCCAAAATTCTCGATCTCCGTTGGGAGGCCGAGGGGACCGGTGAAGGTTGCCAGGCTGTCGCCCTTCTGAAGGCAGGCCAGCTTGCAGCTAGTTTTGCCCAGCTCCATAAAGACGACGGTCACCGTGCCCTCATCTCTATCGTAGTCGGCAACGGTTAACGGTATTCGCTCGCCGGTTTCGTCGATGCGGATGATGACGAACTGTCCGGCCAGAGCTTTGCGAGCTACGATGGGGGCTGCAATGCGAAACAGGTGGATGGTAGGGGTGAGGTCTTCGCGATATGTAATTTCATACATCAACTTACTCCTTCGTGAACGCCGAAGTGCCTTTGTAGTTGCTCGAGACGCCCGGAAAGCAGGATCCCTTCTGGCTGGATCTAAATAACGTTGGGCTCGCTAGCGTCGTGCCCATTACTATCAAAAGGCTTTCGATACTTACCAGGATGTACGTGCTCTCGCAACCCGGTTGGCAATTAGCGCCGCCGTCGCACCAGCTCCGACGCCATTGTCAATATTCACCACGGTGAGGCCTGGTGAGCAGGTCTGCAGCATGGACATGAGAGCCGCAACCCCATCGCCTCCCAGACCATAACCAACGGAAGTGGGTAGCCCTATCACAGGCACATCTACCAATCCCGCCACCACTGAGGGCAGCGCGCCGTCCATGCCTGCCGCTACCACGAGCGCATCGACCTTGCTGTCCTCAAGCAAGGCCTTCAGCGGTTTGAATAGGCGATGGATCCCGGCCACACCGACGTCGTACACCGCGTAGGTCTCACACCCCATCTCCGCCGCAACGATACGCGCTTCCTCCGCCACAGGCACGTCGGAAGTACCTGCAGTGATAACGCCTACCTTTCCGCCGGTAAGGCGTAATTGGTAGTCCTTACGCTTGACGACGACCATTTTGGATGGATGGTGTTCCGATAACGTGCAATCTGCAAACTCTGCATGCAACTTGGCAGCAAGGCTATCATCCACCCTGCTGATGATAGCCCGCCCGGTGCGATCGACGAACTCCCTAGCGATTGCGAGCAGGTCTTCATGGCGCTTCCCCCTCGCCAGGAGCACCTCCGGTACCCCTTTTCGGTACTCCCGATCGAGGTCCGGCCTGGCATATTCGATGGGCGTCTCGCCATGATGATCATCTACCGAGACATCAGGAGATGACGGGGCTTCCATCTTCTTATGATGCATAATACACCAATATTATGTTGCTTAACCTGGTTAGACTCTTTGCAAATTCTAGGAGGAATTATACTCGACAGAATCAGACAGGCGCAATTATTTCACCTCTACTCCCGCGATCTTCTCCAGGGGAAGCACCAACGAAGACATGTCTTGATTCGCCAGTCCCAAGCCCACCCCCTCGTCGAAGACCTGCTCCGCTACCGCGCCCAACAGCAGCCTAGTGGACAGCTCTTTCCCGAATCGGGTGATAAGCCCCATGTCTTTGCTCAAGATACCCACGTCGGTAGCCGATGCAAACTGCCGCGCCAAAACCATCGGTACGGTCCGGCTGAACATGGCGCTTGCGCCAAAGCTGGAATCTATGATCTCCAACAGCACTCGAGGATCCGCCCCGGCCTTGACGCCGAACACCAGGGCCTCCACCGCCGCCGCCGTGTGAATGCCCACCAGCAACTGGTTGACCAGCTTAACTACGCTCCCAACTCCCGGCCCACCGACGAGCACCACCTTATTGCCCATACCGTCGAAAACGGGCTTTGCCCGCTCGAAAGCTTCGGCTTCTCCCCCAACCATCACAGTCAGGGTAGCCGCCTCTGCACGGGGCACACCTCCGCTGATGGGAGCGTCGAGAAAGTAAGCCCCCTTCTCAGCCGCAGCCGCGTGAAGCTTCCGGCTAGTGGTAGGGCTAACGGTGCTATGGTCTACCAGGATCTGGCCGGGTTTTACCGATGGAATCAGCCCATCCTTTCCCAGAAAGACCATCTCAACCGCCGCAGGTGTAGGAAGGCAGGTTAGAACGATCTCCGAAGCCTCCACTACTTCCCGCGGGGAGTTGGCCGCTTTAGCGCCCATGGCCGACAGGGCATCGACGACGCCCCTACTGCGGTTGTGGACCGTCAGCTCGAAGCCTTTCTTCAAGAGGTTTATTGCCATAGGCTTCCCCATTTTCCCAAGGCCGATGAACCCTACTTTCATGCCGACATCTCCTTGTTTTTTCAAGTTACCAGCCTATACCCTCGTTGGTTTCGCAATGGTACCATTCAATAGGCGACAACGCACTCGCAGAAGAACCCCTACGTCTACTGTGCGATTCTACCAAGCGAGGGCAACCCCATCTTTGTTCGAGCTCACTTTGCCGAACGCCTCACCACCTGTTTTGATAAACGCTTGCTATCTCAACGAAGCTGTTGCACAATACCATCATGTCCGATGATAGCCTCCAGCAGCCTATCCAACGGTCAGAACTGCTGAGCCATCTCCAGAGAGCCAGGGAGATGGAAGGTTGCCCACTGGGAAGCGATGAACGATTGCTGGCTCTCGCTTCGCTGCCTCTATACTCCCCTTTCCCTAACCCTTATATCTACGATTTCGTCTCCGCGCCCCCGCGTATGCGCGTTTCCGAGTCTAATCCCTACTACAGGGAAGCTATTGCTGTAGATATCGCTGAGGGCAAGACCGATCCCGCCTACCTGGCCCTAAGCTACCATACCAAAGTCCCTTACCGGGCAATTGCCCGGTATATCGAGCACTTCACCAACCCCGGCGATCTGGTATTGGATGGGTTTTGCGGGTCGGGGATGGTGGGAGTCGCATGTAACCAGATTGGTCGCAGGGCTCTTCTCTGCGACCTCTCTCCGGCTGCTACCTTCCTAGCGCGCAGCTATTGCCACCCCTTGGACCTGGCAGAGGCTGCAGCCGCCTTCGAAGAGCTGTTGCAGCGTCTGGAGGAGGAATGTGGGTGGCTATACCATCTCAGCACTCAGGACTCAGTGCTCAGGACTATAGATTATGTCATCTGGAGCGAGGTGTTCCGTTGTCCTCACTGCGATGCGGAGTTCCCTTTTTCAGAGACCGGATTCGATTTCGCCCGAAAGCGCCCGCGACCACGATTGACCTGCCCGACTTGCGACACCTCATTGCGGCCCAACAGGTTATTACGTGTCCTCGATCCTTCTGGAAAAACGAGAGAGGTGCCGGTACGGGTTTCCTACACGGGGAAACGAGTGCCGAAAGAAGAGATACCCGCCGAGAATTTCCTTCAGCTTCAGCGGCAGATCGAAGAGTCTCCTATCCCCTATCGATACCCTGACAATCCCATGATGAACCGTTCGTTTCATGAAAAAGGTTGGGGGGATATGTGGAGAAGAGGCTACCATCGAGGGATGGAGCGGGTCTCAGATTTCTACTTCAAGCGTACCCTATGGGCGCTCGCCGCAGCTCTGCATCTTGCCTGGAGGTCGCGAGCCAGCCTTTCAACAAAACAGTTGATGCTCCAGGTAATAGTAAACTCATCCACATCCCTGACGCGAATGAGGCGCGCCTACCAGGGGGTGCTCCCCCTAGTGATGTACGTTCCGAAGCTAAAGCGAGAGGTCAACGTCATCAAAGCCCTGGCCGCTCGCTTTCGAACTGTTGTGTCCTGCATGAGTCAGTTGAAAAGAAGCGAGGATGTGCTGATCACCACCCAATCCACCACATCTCTACCCAACGTTCCCGACAACTGCGTGGACTACATCTTCACCGATCCCCCCTTTGGAGATAATATTCGCTACTCCGAGGTCAACTTTCTGTGGGAAGCCTGGCTCGGAGTGTTTACGCAACAGGGTCCCGAGGCCATCGTTAGCCCTGGGCAATCCAAAGGGGTAGCCGAATATCAGGAACTGATGCGGCGCGCCTTCTCAGAGATGCACCGCGTACTCAAGCCTGATCGTTGGATAACTGTAGCTTTTCACAACTCTGATTGTCGGGTCTGGAATGCGATCCAGCAGGCTCTCCAGGATGCGGGCTTCGAGGTAGCCGACGTTCGCTCGCTGGACAAACGGCAGATAAGCTTCAAGCAGGCATCGGCCAATACGGTCCGGCGAGACCTGGTAATCTCAGCAAGGAAAACGGTTGCAAGGAGTGAAGCAAGGAGACGCAGAGACGCGGAGACGCGAGGACGGGTGGAGGGAGGGAGTGAAAACAGGGGAGCAATGGGTGCTATCGAGGTAAACCTGGCGAGCGGTGTTGATGGGAATGCGGAGAGCGCCTGGCAGACCGTCAGGGAGCGCCTCGCTCAGTTGCCGCTCCCGGCAGGAGGCAGCGGGGAAAAGATAGAGAACTCGGAGCGCGGGGCTCTTGCTCTGTTCAATTATATGGTGGCGAGCCACATAAAAAGGGGGCTTCCGGTTCCTATCGATGCCCAACAGTTCTTTGCCGATCTTCCTCTCCATTTTGAGCGACGGGACGGCATCTACTTCCTGCCGGAGCAGGCGATCGAGTATGATCGTATTGTTGGCGTTTCGTCCAGGTAGAAATCTGATCGCAGCATAAATTGCAAAAGACGGGTCCAGGGCGTAGCGCCTGGCGGGGCTTGGGGTGTCCCCAATAATTAATTTACTTATGCAATGGTCGATAATCGAATAGTAAATAGCAAATATGGAGGTGATGCTATTGACTGCTAATGAATCCCCCCAGCATCTCGGCTCCATGCCAATCGACCGGTTTTTGAACATCCTTTCTTCATCATCCCCCACACCCGGAGGCGGCGCTATTGCAGCGTTAGCAGGATCACTATCAGCCGGGTTGATCAGCATGGTCTGTAACCTAACGGTGGGGAAGGAAAAATATGCTGCGGTACAGGAAGAGGTCAACTCTATCCTCGCCCAATCGGAGGAGCTTAGAACCCGGCTACATCGATTGGTCGACGCTGATGCCGAGGCTTTCGGACAGATAATGGATGCTTACCGTTTACCCAAAGCTACTGAGGAAGAGAAACAGGTTCGCTCTACCCGCATCCAAGAGGCCACTATCGCAGCCAGTCTGGTACCCCTCGAGATCGCGAGGGATTGTGCTCGCGTCGTGGATCTGGCTCTACCGGCGGCCAGAGTTACGAACGCGCAGGCCATCGGGGATGTTGCTATGGCGGCCTACCTAGCGGAGGGAGCCTTGAGAGGTGCGGTGATCAACATCGAAATCAACCTCCGGGCGGTCAAAGACAAGGAGACCGTGGACAGGCTCAATGAGCAGGCCCAGGCTCTCACAGTCGGGTTAAGTGAAAAGGTGCAAAAGGCCGTCCAGGAGGGCCTTGCGAGGCTATAAGATAAGACACCATGGACGGGGGGACAGACCCCACCCCCAACCCCTCCCCCACAGGGAGAGGGGGATGAGGGATGGACCCCACCCCCTGCCCCTCCCAGTTGCGGGGAGGGGAGAGGAGCCGCCTCTTCCTATGGGAGAGCGTGAACATGCCCGGAACTCAGAACTCAGAACCCAGAACTCAGAACCGTCCTGAGGACGCAGGACTCAGGACTCAGGACCACAGGTCTCAGGACTCAGAGCAGCACTCAACATCAAGGAGGCGTAAATGGCAGCGCGATTGTTGGAAGGGCGACCCGTTGCAGAGCAGATCAAAGCTGAACTTGCCGAGGATCTGGCGAGGTTTAAGCAGCAGCATGGAGTAACCCCCCGGTTAGCTATCGTGCAGGTAGGGGATGACCCGGCTGCCTCAGCCTATGTGCAGCGAATCGGAAAGGCATTCTCTGCCGCTGATATGATAAGCACGCTGCACCTGCTGCCGGACAACGTCTCTGAGGCGGATTTCAGAGGAACAATATCTGCCCTCAACGAGGATAGGCTGGTACATGGCGTCATCGTCCAGATGCCGCTGCCTTCCCACCTGAACCAGGATATGGTTACATCCATTCTCTCTCCACTCAAGGATGTCGACGGTATTCACCCTTACAACGCCGGGATGTTGGCCCTGGGGCGGCCTACATTCGTCCCCGCCACACCCCTCGGTGGTCTGGAGATCCTGAAGCGATCGGGCATCGAGATAAAGGGCAAGGAGGCGGTGGTTGTAGGTCGCAGCAACATCGTCGGCAAGCCGATGTTCTTTCTACTTCTTCAGGAGCACGCCACCGTTACCGTCTGCCACTCCCGAACCAGGAATCTGGCAGAAGTGGCGAGACGGGCGGATATCCTGGTAGCCGCCATCGGTAGGGCGAAGCTGATCACCGCCGACTTCGTGAAGCCCGGATCGGTGGTGGTGGACTTTGGAATAAACGTCATCGACAGCAAGGTGGTCGGAGATGTAGATTTCGATGCTGTAAAGGAAGTGGCCGGCGCCATCACCCCCGTGCCCGGAGGGACCGGTCCCACGACAAACGCAATGCTGCTTCGCAACACCCTCGAGGCCGCCAAGCGGCAGTTGTCCGCATAGGCGCTGCTGGTGAAGATACCCCTCACCATTGCAACGCACGCCGCCTTCATCGCGTTAAAGTAGGAGTAAACAAAGGGGCCGGGTTTCACCGGCCCCTGGGGTTTCTTCAGTTGAAAGCTGTTGGCGATCAGCTACTCCGCCTACTGCTTCAACATCTCAAGCCGCTCCAGCAGCTTGGACAGCCGGTCGCGATGGGATTCAAGCTTCTCCCGCTCTTTGGCTATCACCTGGGCAGGCGCCTTCTCCACGAAACCAGGCTTGCCCAGCAGCGCCTCGCTACGCTGGACATTTCGCTCGGTATCCGCGATCTCCTGGGATAGCCGCCTGATCTCCTGATCCAAATCGAAAAGGCCTTCCAGCGGTAGGTAGACCTCTACGCCACCGGCTATCAATGTCAACGCCCTTTTTGGCCGCTTACCCCTCTGTTGAATTTCCAGCGGCTGCACTCTCGCCAGGGCTGAGATCACCGGAGACTGACTCTTCATCAGGTCGGTCCATTCGTGGGCCAGCAGCTTCACCGGCACGAACTTGCCCGGATCCACTCCGTTCTCGGCCCTCGTGTTCCGGATCCCGCGAATGACATCCATCACCCGCTCCATTCGAGACTCAGCTTCCAGGTCTTGCTCGCCTGCTACCACCCATGGGCAGATCATGAGAGAAGGGGGGATACCTTCCCTAGCGTTCTCGGCAGGTCTGTTCATCAGGCTTTGCCACACCTCTTCTGTAACGAAGGGTGCGAATGGGTGCAACAGTCTCAACGACCGCTCCAGCACCGCTGCCAACGTCTGCCGGGTGACGAGTGCTGCAGAAGCTCCCTCTCCCTCAGGGAGAGGCGATTCTTCTCTCTTCGCGCCTCCCCGTCTCCCCGTCTCCCCTTCGGCCTTCCCAGCCTCTCGTAACTGCACCTTGGCTATCTCGATATACCAGTCGCAGTACTCCGACCAGATGAAGTCGTGCAGGTTTCTGGCAGCCTCGCCCAGTTGGTACGACTCCAGCAGCCTCTGAGTTTCGCCGGCCACAGTGTTCAGCCTACTGACGATCCATCGGTCGGCCTCGCTCGCGCCGGGGCCTGAAGGCAACGGCAGGGGCTGGCTCAGATCGCCGGGTTCCCACTCGGGCACGTTACTAACCACATACCTGGCCGCGTTCCAAAGCTTGTTAGCGAAGTTCCGGCTCGCCTCGATCTTAGTCAGTGACATCTGGGAGTCGTTGCCCGGAGTGGTGCCGGTCACCAGAGCGAAGCGCAGGGCATCTGTGCCATACTTGTCGATGACATCCAGAGGATCGATCACATTCCCCTTGGATTTGCTCATCTTCTCCCCATCTATCCGCACCAAGCCGTGCAGGAACACGTCGCGGAACGGCACCTCATCCACCATCGCCATGCACTGCATCATCATCCGTGCGACCCAGAAGAACAGGATGTCGTACCCTGTCTCCATAACAGATGTGGGGTAGAACTTCCGCAGGTCTTCGGTATCCTCTGGCCAACCTAACGTGGAGATAGGCCAGAGACCGGAGGAGAACCAGGTATCCAGCACATCCGGATCCTGCACCAGGTTGGTGCTGCCGCAGGAGCAGGCGGTGGGGTCCTCGATCGAGACGATGGTCTCGTTGCAGTCCTGGCAGTACCAGACCGGTATCCGGTGCCCCCACCAAAGCTGGCGAGAGATGCACCAGTCGCGGATGTTTTCCATCCAGTTGTAGTACACCTTGGTGAAACGCTCCGGAATAATCCTTGTCCTGCCGTCCTTCACGGCCTGCAGTGCTGGCTCTGCAAGCGGCTTGATCTTCACGAACCACTGCTCCATCACCAGCGGCTCGGCTGTGGTTCTGCACCGCTGGCAATGCCCCACCGAGTGCCTAAGCGGCTCGGACTTCAGCACCAAAGCCTGCTTCTTCAGTTCATCCACCAGAGCCCTGCGAGCTTCAAGCTTCGGCATTCCGGCGTACTTGCCCGCCGCGTCGGTCATCCTGTCGTCCTTGCCGATGACCAGCACGATGGGCAATTGGTGCCGCAGCCCTATTTCGAAGTCGGTCGGATCGTGGCCGGGAGTAACCTTCACAGCGCCCGAGCCGAACTCCTTGTCCACAACTTCGTCAGCGATGATCGGTATATGCCGTCCTATCTCGGGCACCACCGCCTCTCGCCCAACCATGTCCCTGTATCGCTCATCGTCGGGATGCACCGCTATTGCGGTGTCCCCCAGGATCGTCTCGGGCCGTGTGGTCGCTATCACAATGTACTCCGGTTCACCTGCAGCCCGGCCTTCTATCGGAACGAGCGGATACTTGACGTAGGTTAGTGTACCTTCCCGATCCTCGTGCTCCACCTCTAGGTCCGACAGGGCTGTAGAGCAACGCGGACACCAGTTGATGATCCGGTTCCCCTTGTAGATTAGCCCCCGCTCGTACAGCTTCACGAAGGTAGTTCGAACTGCCTTGCTGGGACCTGGGTCCATAGTGAATCGCTCACGTGTCCAATCACAGGAGGCTCCCAACCGCCTGTGCTGGTCGGCGATGACATGCCGGTACCTGTTGGTCCAATCCCACATACGGTCCAGGAATTTTTCTCGGCCCACGTCGTGGCGGCTCAGCCCCTCTTTAGCCAATTCACGCTCCACCACGTTCTGCGCCGCAATAGCCGCGTGATCCTCTCCTGGCAGCCAAAGGGCTGCATCTCCCATCATCCTGTGCCAGCGTGTCAGGATATCTTCGATTGAGGCCGTCAGGGCATGGCCGATGTGCAGCGCTCCGGTCACGTTGGGCGGTGGCATGATGATGCAGAAGGGCTTCCCCTCCGGATTTATCTCGGGCCGAAAATACCCATGGCTCTCCCAGAAGCGGTACCAATTGTCCTCGTACTGCTTCGGATCGTAACTTTTGGGCATCTCGGCCATGGTCAATTCGGTCAATATTCACCTCCTCAAATGGGTCCTGAGTCCGATGTCCTGAGTCCTGAGTTCGCTGTATCAATTCAGAGCTCAGGACCCATCCGGCTTTCTATCAATGTATCTACCGAACAACAAAAAAAGCTCCTCATCCCCAGGACGAAGGAGCCTTCGTGGTACCACCTCGGTTTAGTCGCGGGCTGGTAGCCCGCCACCCTCTTTCGCTGTAACGGGCGCACCCGGGTGCGCCTAACCACTGAGCTCAGCACACCGACTCCCAAGCGACCTTCAGCGAACGTTTCCGCGAGCGGCTTCCAGCCTCGGACCGCCCTTCTCTATCGGCTCGTCTTCGCCTACTCCTCTTGTTCCCAGTCTTTAATGTAAGAATAACGTAGGCCGCCACGATGGTCAAGAATCGCCTCAATCAGGGCTTTGGAATCCAGCGTCACGGAGAGACTATAGCAATGGTTGGAAAGTGGCATCGAAAGTTACGCAAATCGCGGGTAAGCAATTG
>JBMNNU010000342.1:0-3683 GCA_050942695.1 Chloroflexota bacterium | reverse complement strand
ATCTCTTCGTCGTTGCCCAGCTTGTAAGCGCCGAAACTCTCACCCATATCACAGTTGATATCTATTTTCATCCGACAACCTCCCTGTCAATGATACAACGAGGCCGATGTCCCAGTACTCTTATTGTCCCCTGCATAAGTAAGTAAATTATTAGGGACACCTCAAGCCTCACCAAGCGCTACGCCCTGAGTCCGGCTTCAGCAACCTATGCCGCGAACAGTAGGTGCTGCAAGCAACCCTGCCTCCAGGTACTCGCTAGAGTGCTATAGTCCGTCCACTTCTTGCCGATTCAAGCAGCGCTTCCGTGACCCTGATCACACGCAACCCATCGACTCCGGATGCAGTCTGGGAAGTACCACGTAGCACCGCATCGTTGAACGCCTCTACCTCCGCTTCTAGGAGGCATTTAGCCTGAAAATCCATATGCACAACCGACGTGCTGGTCGTAACATCAAGGGTACCGGTGGGGGCATGCCCGATTGTTCCATCCCCACGGATCCAGCCTTCGGTACCGTATACGTGAAAGCTATTGCGGGTGTGGCCGGCCAGACGGCTGGCCACTAGAGATACGAAGATATCGTTGTCCAGGGAGATGGTAGCCACAGTGGTATCCTCCAATTCGCGGTCGGCTCGCTGACCATCGCTCATCATCGTCACCTTTCGTGGCTCCCGTCCCGACAGGAAGAAAGCCAAATCCATCAAGTGAACTCCTCGGGCCATCGTGATATATGCCCCAACCATGCTGGGGTTCTGCCACCATCCCTCCGCCCTGGGACTCGTTGCAATCCAGTGAGCCTGGATCAGAACGAGATGGCCTATCGCTTTGTCCGAGATCAACCGGAATGTTTCCTGGTGCGCCGGGTGATGGCGGAGGTGGAACCCTATTCCGAGACACACCCCGTGCGCATCGCACTCTTCGATCATGGCCTCAGCTTCAGCAATCGACAACGCCATAGGCTTCTCGACCAGCACGTGCTTGCCCGCTCTCGCCGCTTCAATGGTCTGCTGTGCGTGAAGTGCATTTGGAGTACATATGTAGACCACATCTACTGAGTCGTCCTGCAGCATCCTCTCGTACGAGTCGTACGCTTTGGCAAATCCAAACTGATCCGCGACCTGTTGAGCACGGTCCAAGTCCCGACTGCAGATGGCAACCAGGCGAACATCCTTGACTCGTGAGAGAGCCGGCGCCATCCGTTTGATCACGTGAGAGCCCGTGCCCACCACCGCCCAATTAATAGTCACCTTTGCAACCTCCTGCAAAGCCAGCCACATCCGACGTTGCCTGTCGTTTTGATTCATCTGTTGGCCCCCCTTTAGCGTGCACGAAAGGTTGTTGGAGAACGTGCCTTGCAGGTTAGCAGCTGCATAGATCAGGAAGAACCGAAGCTGTTTACAGCGGTTTCTACTTCCAGTCGCGCAGGAACTGTTCGATGCGATCGATCGTTCATTTCAACAGCTCGCGCCTCTCTTCTGCCGTGGCCTTTCCAGGGTCGCCGATGAAGCTCTCAGGGATCTCGTCCTTGAAGGAGCGATAGGTTGCCACGTCGGGATACTGCTGGATCAATGTTATGTTTGGGGTCCAGCGACTGAATCGGCTTTCGAACACCAGGTCTGAATCGACGGCCAGCACAACCGCTGTTGCCATCTCGCTGGCGTGGTTGCTGACAACGGGCGGCTCTTCTCCCAGGAGTCTGCTACCGACGTTAAGTATGAAGCGCCAGAAGTCGACTTGCATGCAACTGATACCCTGCTGCAGGTACTCACGGCTGAGCTCCCCAAGGAGGGCCATGTTGGGGCTGTAGATATTCAGGAAGATGATCCCTGTTATCCCCCAAAAGATCATTCGATCGCTGATGGCCTTGACATACGCCTTCAGCACATAAGGAGAGGTGTAGAGATTGCCGGGAAAAAAAACCAACAGTTCAGAACAAGCCACTGGCAGAAAGGAGGCCACAAGGCGATCTAGGCGGTTTCCCAACTCTTTTCCCACATAATCGCCTATGTAGCCCTCTGTCCCCATTACCAGGTGGGGGCCATACGTCTCGGTGGCTCCAAGAGGAACATTCAGCAGGTCGGTATCACGCAGTTTCTCCTGGACATCGACCCATGCAACGTCTTTGATGTTCATGTCGCGCTCCTATATTTGTGGCGCGCCTTGTGGTGTTTGCAATCAGCTACTCGGGGAAGGAATGCTGAATGGAAACCACATGGCAAACTAATCTTCGGTTGGATACGATCTTCAGAAGCATTGTCTGCCAGTTGGCGGCCATCTTGGTATGCGTGGGCGATGCACAGCGCCGTCGCCTCGTCGAATGGGGCCGTGGCGATTTGCATCCCGAAGGGCAGGCCGTTGGGAGCGAAGCCGCAGGATACGCTGGTCGCTGGTTGGTTGGCCAGGTTGAACAGCCGGGTATGGTGGGTAGCGGTGGCCGCGCTCGCCTCCGCGTATCCTTCGTACTGCACCACCGCCTGGCCCAGCCGCGGGCGGTTGCTGGCTCCGTGGGGCAGATTATCGCGTAGTACTGCTTCATCAGGGCGCGGAAGCGGTCGACCAACATTCGCCGGACTCGCTGGCCGTTGATGTAGTCCTGTTGTGGCGATCAGCGTTTCCCGCTCCAGCCACGCCCGGACATCGGGACCGAACTGCTGCAGATGGCGCGCATGTTCTCCTGGTGGCAGACTATGGCCCCGGCGAACATGATGGCCGTCGATGCCCCCGATAGCGCTTTCCACCTCGGGGATGGAGACCTGCTCCACCTCCATGCCAAGGTCACGAGGCTCCCCCAGTGCCGCCTGGAAACCTTCCACCACCTCGGGCTCCATGGAGTAGGTCAGGCACTCCTTGAGTACGCCCACCTTCAGCCCTTCGACCAGCTGGGAGAGCACCGCGGCGGGATCCGGCACAGGCTTGCGGCTCGTGGCCGGGCCATTGTGATCCCATCCCGAGATGGAGGAGAGTAGCAGCACCGGATCCTCAGTGGTGCGGGTAATCGGCCCGACGTTATCGAAAGACCAAGCGCAGGGGTAACACCGTACCTGCTCACCCATCCGTAGGTGGACTTAATCCCAAGCACTCCGCAAAAGGCGACAAGTATCCGTATGGAGCCTTGCGTGTCGCTGCCAAGTGCGGCGCTGCACATGGATGTGACCACGTCCGCCGCCGAACCCCCGCTGGACCCGTCGGTCACCCTCGTCAGGTCCCAGAGGTTGCGCACGTCGCCGTAGTGGGGGTGGTGCTCAGGGAGCCGAAGGCGAACCCGTGCATGTTGATCTTACCGATGATGATCGCGCCGGCCTGCCGCAGCACTGAGTCCACCACCTCGACCTGGAAGACCTCCTTGCTTCGGATTAGGCTCGCTTGCTGCGCCATCGTGGGGAAGCGCAACTCCTGGCTACTCATCATCACTCCTCCCCCCACACGAACAGGGTTGCAGTCTCTATCTCCCCCCGGGTCAGTTCGTCCATCCGCTGGAGGCTCGCAACGATTGTCTGCTAACGGGGCGCTAACAGCTGCAGTCTCTCCTGGCTCGAGGTGATACCATCGTTACCTGCCGCCCTGGTTGCTTCGAGTACACTTGTATCCTGGCACACATTTTTCGTTATGTAGATTGACCTCCAATACTGACTCGAGCCTGTTTGTAGTAGTCTCAATACGTAGAGCGGGGGTTCTCCACCCCGCC
>JBMNNU010000341.1:0-3690 GCA_050942695.1 Chloroflexota bacterium | reverse complement strand
CTGGTAGTAGAGGTGGTTGTGGATGGGAATCTCGCCGCCGGGGCCGATCGTGAAGAAGCGAAGACCATACTCAGGTGCGCCATCCGGACCCGCTTGGGACAACCAGCGGATCCATGTGTCCTTCACTTTCAACGGCTTTCCCTTGTAAGGATAGGTCTCGATCTTGGTATCCTGTCTGTCATTGACGTTCAGTACCTGCATTGGACTTCTCCCAATAATCTTGATGGGTCGGATGGAATCTCAGCACCCAGAAAGCCGCAGTTACGATTCGCAGGACTCCGCCGACCCCATTAACAAAGAACTCCCCTGTTATATCTGCGACATTTCAACCTGTCAACAGCCAGTTGATTAACGTAAGGGCGTGCGGCTGTGAGTCCCTATGAGGAGGAAAGGTAGGATCAGACCTTGTTGAACAGCAGCAACCTCTTCAGCTCCTCAATGTGCTGGGTGACTTTGATCTCCCTGGGGCAGGCCTCGGTGCAGTTGAAGACGGTCCGGCATCTCCATACCCCGTTGCGGGCGTTCAGGATCTCCAATCTCTCCGGCGCCCCATCGTCGCGGCTGTCGAAGATGAAGCGGTGAGCGTTCACCAGCGCAGCGGGACCGAAGAACTGGGGGTTGCTCCAGAAGGGTGGGCACGATCCTGTGCATGCGGCGCACAGGATGCATTTGGTGGTATCGTCGAAGCGCTCTCGCTCCTCGGGGCTCTGCAGTCTCTCCTTCTCGGGGGCAGGCGTATTGGAAATCAGATAGGGTTTCACCGCCGCGTAAAGCTCGAAGAAGAGGTCCATATCCACCACTAGATCTTTGATGATCCGAAACCCCAGCAGCGGCTCCACGGTGACCTTTTGCCCTACATCCTTCATCAGAACCTTGCACGCCAGTCGGTTTCGACCGTTGATCCGCATGGCATCGGAGCCGCATATCCCGTGGGCGCAGGAGCGCCTATAGGTCAGCGTACCATCTATGTACCATTTGACGTAGTTCAGCGCATCCAACACCCTATCTGTAGATTCCACCTCCACTTCGTAGCTCTGGAAGTGGGGCTTTTCGTCCATCTCGGGATCGAACCGAAGTATCTTCATTGTGACGAGCAAAGGTGTGTACCTCCTGATGGGTGTAGTCCTGCGTCCTGGGTCCTGCGTCCTGAGTCCTGAGTCCTGAGGACGGTTCTGGGTTCTGGGTTCTGGCTTCTGCTCCCTCTCCCCGAGGGAGGTTTCTCTCCCCTCTCCCTGTGAGGGGAGGGGCAGGGGGTGGGGTCCGTCTCCCCGTCGCCCCGTCCCTCCGTCCCCCGCCTCGATGCCTGTCAATACTTCCGCTCCTGAGGTTGAAAACGAGTTATAGAGACCGGCTTGTAGCTGATCTTCAGGCGGTCGTCTACCTTCTGAACCAGGGTGTGGCGAAGGAAATTGGCGTCGTCCCTGGTTGGGAAATCATCTCGGTAGTGCCCTCCGCGGCTCTCCCGGCGGGCAAGGGCGCCCGCCACGATCCCTTCGGCCACATCGAGAAGATTGCCCAACTCCAGCGCCTCCGTCAGCTCGCTGTTGTGCACCCTCCCCCTGTCCTGCAGGGATATCCTGGCGTAGCGCTCCTTCAGGTCGGCGATGATCGATTGCATTGCCTCCAATTTTTGTGCGTCGCGCACCACGGAGGCGTTGTCCTCCATCTGGTCCTGCAGCTCAGCCCTCACTTCCGCCGCCCTTTCGGGGCCGTTCGCGGTCAGGAGCCTATCTACCTCGGCTCTCGCCCTTTCCTCCACATCGGGTGGCAGAGGCAGCAACTCCGCCTCCGCTGCATATCGCAGCATGTCCCTCCCAGCTCGCCGCCCGAATACTATGATATCCACCAGCGAGTTGGTCCCTAGCCGGTTCGCTCCATGGACGGATACGCAGGCGCACTCGCCAGCAGCGTAGAAGCCCGGCATCGGGGTGTTCTTCTCGTCGACCACAACCCTTCCGTCCACGTCGGTCGGTATCCCTCCCATGGCGTAGTGGGCAGTCGGCTGCACCGGTATCGGCTCTTTCGACGGGTCGATGCCAAGGTAGGTGTGGACGAAATCGGCGATGTCGGGAAGGCGGTGCTCCAGCACATCCGGGCCAAGCTCCGTGAGGTCCAGGTGGAGGAAATCGCGCCCGTCGATGCCGCGCCCCTCCTGTATCTCTGTGTACATCGCTCGCGACACGAGGTCTCTAGGTGCCAGGTCGAGCAGGGTTGGGGCGTAGCGCTCCATAAACCGCTCGCCGTAGCGATTCCGCAGTATCCCCCCTTCGCCCCTCGCTCCCTCTGTTATCAGGATGCCCAGCTTGTAGATGCCTGTGGGGTGGAACTGGAAGAACTCGGGGTCCTCAAACGGGATGCCCCGCCGGAAGGCTATCGCCACCCCGTCGCCCGTGTAGGTCAGAGCGTTGCTGGTGATGCGATAAACCCTGCCGTACCCGCCGGTAGCGAAAAGGACCGCCTTGGCGTGGAAGGTGTGGATCTCGCCGCTGCCCACGTCCAGCGCTACAACCCCCTGGCAAATCCCATCTGTGATTATCAGATCGAGGACGTGGTATTCGTTGAAGAAGGTGACCTCTTTCTTGATGCATTGCTGGTAAAGTGTCTGGAGAATCATGTGGCCGGTGCGATCAGCGGCGTAGCAGGAGCGCCGGACCGGGGCTTTGCCGTAATCACGGGTGTGGCCGCCGAAGAAGCGCTGAGCGATCCTGCCGTCCGGGATCCGACTGAAGGGGAGGCCCATGTGCTCCAATTCGTAGACTGTGTCTATGGCCTCCCGGCACATCACCTCCACCGCGTCCTGGTCGGCAAGGTAATCACTTCCCTTCACGGTATCGAACATGTGCCATTCCCAGTGGTCCTCCTCCAGGTTGCCCAGGGCTGCGCCAATACCCCCCTGAGCGGTGCCTGTGTGGGAGCGGGTAGGGTAGACCTTGCTCAGCACGGCGACGTTGCCCTTGCCCGACATTATCATCCCCGCCATCAAGCCGGTTCCGCCGCCTCCCACCACTATTGCATCGAACTTGTGGTACATATCCGAATCCTCAAATCATTGCGCTCCGAGAGGGCGTTGAAAAGCGAATATGACTTCAGCGCCGATTATCAGGAACAGAATGGTGATACCATATATGACTGTCATGACTACCAGGCGCGTCGACCGCGAGTGCACGTAGTCATCAGCTACGATCCTCAGCCCATTCATTCCATGAATCAAGGCCAAGCCCAGCAGCACCAGGTCGTACAACCTCCAGAGCGGGTTCGACCACCTGGCCACCACGAACGAGAAGTTGATCAGCTCAACTGGGGTAAAGATGTGCATTATGGCGAAGTGAAGTAGTACCATCAGCGACAGCACGACGCCTGAAACCCGCATGAACAGCCAGGACCACAGCTCGAAGTTGCTCCCTCGTGGTCTACTCTTGCCGCTGGCGTACAACACGGAGTCCGCCTCCTTTCCTTCTTTATCGAAAGATTAGTGAAAGCATAATGATGGCCCCTGGGATAAACAGCACGAAGAAGAGTACTAGTACAGCCCAAAAGAGACGCTCCTGGTAGCGGGACCCAGGATTCCAGAAGTCGATGATGATCACCCTGATACCGTTGAGAGCGTGGTAGAGGACCGCGGCAAAGAGCGGCACCTGCAGAACGAGGAATGTCGGCTGTGCCCAGATCGCCAGCAACGCGTCGTAAACT
>JBMNNU010000340.1:0-3701 GCA_050942695.1 Chloroflexota bacterium | reverse complement strand
CAACGGGACTCTTCCTTCTAGGCCGCCAACGATCCACCGTTGGCGGCTGCCTTTTTCCTTCTACCCTACCCTATCTGTCAACTACTCTCGTACAGTACAGAAACTTGGCACACCCAATGAGAAGCGAGGGATTGGCGTTACTAAAGCTTGTGATATAATGCGGCCCGAACCACAACAGTACTAAACTGAACGCTCCGCGCAAATATCGCAAAAATCACAATTCCCACATTCATGTTCCACAGAATCCAGGAGGGGCTATCTATTGGAGAGAGATGATAGGTTTGGGCTTTTCGGACGAGAAGAGGATGACCTGGTCGAAGAGTTCGAGCCGATGGCTCCTGTGCGACGTCGACGGGAGCGGTCAGAAGAGCTGAATTACCGGTTGCTTTCGCTATTGGAAGATGTGGAAGCCATAATTGACAAAGGCGCGCGGATTCCATTCACTACCAAGGCTATAGTGGATAGGGATATTTACCTTGATGCCATCGACGCGGTAAAAATTGCATTGCCGGAGTCGGTATTACAGGCCGAGCGTATAGTCCGCGACAGGGACCGCATAATCGCACAAGCGGAAGCCGAGGCGGAGAGGATCACTTCTTTAGCCAGAGAACAGGCAGCCTACCTGATTTCGGAAAAGCAGCTTCTGAAGGCCGCTGAGGTGCAATCGGAGGCGATTCTAAATACCGCGAGAGATGAGGCAAAAGAGATTGTCTCCTCTGCGCAAAAATACGCCAGAGACCTGTTGATGCAGTTGGAGCACGAAGCAGCGAAGATCCTAGCGGAGATTCGTAAAGCATCTAGCCAGGTGCAATGAAGATGAAGGATAGTTTCGACGATTTTGGCCTCACTGTTGGCCGACCTATCGAGGAGGGCGAAGGCGACCGTTATCTGGAACCTAGCAAACAGTTACGAGACAACGGTCGCCCTCTAGATAATATGGGTCACGAGTTCATTGGCTTCACGGTCGGAGATGGATTCAAGTTCGGCTGCGGGTTCACATTAGCGGCAGCCATAGGGGTGCTGATAGCCCTGATACTGGCTACGGTCTTCATGATTATCGGGGTTTTGTTTGGCTTCAAGCTTCCATTTTTTGGATAGCTTTGTGCTGGGGAGACGGTGGAGGGCTGGAGATACCGGCGGACCCGCTACTGAAAGCGGGCCCCATCTTGCTCGGCGCTATGCTATGTTGGATTACCCCTCTTTCCCCACCTGGTTAGCCAAGAGAATGGCCTCTGCCACCTCCCGCATCGACTTTCTAGTATTCATACTCAATTTCTGGATCTTCCTGAAAGCCTCAGCCTCTTTAAGCCCCTGGGTATCCATTAATACACCCTTAGCGCGCTCCACGATTTTCCGGGTCTCAAGGATGTTACGAGTATCGGCGAGTTCTTTCTCTAATGCTTTAAACTCACGAAATCGAGCGAGAGACACCTCGATAGCCGGGACTAGCTCGGATTCTCGGAATGGTTTGACGATGTAGCCTACAACGCCCGCTTCTTTAGCACCATCGATCAGCTCTTGCTGTGAAAAGGCGGTTAATAGAAGCACCGGAGCGATGCGCTCTTCCGTGAGGATCCTTGCAGCTTGAATACCATCCAAATCGGGCATCTTCACGTCCATGATCACCAGGTCGGGTCTGAGCTCCCGGGCCAGGTTCACAGCGCTGATACCGTCACCGGTCTCACCTACTACCAGATAGCCCAGGTTGGTGAGCATCTCGCGCAGATCCATTCGGATGATAGACTCATCATCGGCGATGACCACGCGTGTCTGTGCCAACTCAGTCTCTCCTTATCGTGAACTAGCCAGCAACCTTGTACTAGGCTGGTGTGCCCAACGCTGAGAAGGCGATCTGCCCCAATCGTTGCAGCAACTCAGTACAATCATAATATACTGAGGCATAATCTAGCGTCAACCTAATAAGGATTGCGTTTCTACAGTTGGATTGCGAGGAAAGGACACTTGCGCAATTACACCGCCGCAATCCTTCAAAGAAAAATTGCCTTTGAGATCCTCTCGGACAAGTGTTTGGACAATCTGGAGGCCAAGGCTGCCATCTCGGTCGACATCGAAATTCGGCGGCAACCCCTGCCCGTTGTCAACTACTTCGATAACGAGAAGGTTGTTGCCCTCTCGTAAGTTCACACGAATATTTCCCTCGTTCTTCGATTCAAAACCATGTTCAACGGAGTTCTGGAGTAGCTCGTTTACAATCAGTGCGCATGAAGTTGCTTGCTGGGGTGGCAGATAAATATCGATTCCATCGAGGGAGATGCGGATATTTTTTTCGGGATCGAGAATCCCCTGAGTGACTTCGCTGACGAGCCGCTGAATCACGTCTCGTATACTGATGGAGTTGGATTCCTCATGGAGGCTGTCGCCATGAGAGAGGAACTCGTGGACCAGCGCGATGCTGAGGATGCGGTTGATGCTTTGCTTGAGCATATCTAGCACTTCAGGTGAGCCTGTACGTCGCGCCTGCATCCTGAGTAGCGAGGCGATTGTCTGAAGATTGTTCTTTACTCGATGATGGATCTCCCGAATTAGAGCCGATTTGACGCGGAGTGCCTGTTCCTTTCGATATTCTTCGGTAATATCCTGGATAAGAACGATGGCCTTAGCGCTCCCCTGGTTCCGCTGGAATAGGCGGCCAAGCACGGTTCTTGGATGCTCAGCCGGTAAAGGAATCACCCACTTGATCCAAACCAGATTGTGCTCATCGACACGCTGCTGTAGACAGTGGCCCCGTTCCAAAGCTTTGAAGCAAACATGCTCGTTGGTATCGAGCTCGAAAAGACGCCGCCCAAGAAGGCTAGTAGTGTAACCTAGCTTCCGATAGAGCTGTTCTGCTAGGGTGCTGATATAGAGTATCCGGGTGGAACCATCTATCACCATGGTGGCGTAGTTCTCACCGATTCGGCCAAAATACTCCGGCACTTCGAGCTGCCCGAGGATGACCTGAGAACGGAGACAAGAGATGGCGTGCCTGAGAATCGGGTTCTTCTTCCGGCGACGCTCATATTCCAGCAGATTCATCTCTATACAAAGAACGGCAATCTGGCTGCCACGAGAGTTACGGATCGGGTAGGTCTCAACGATAGTGGGAGTGCCATGGATCAACTGGCCACGAACGCCATGCACGAAGCGGCTGTTGAAAAGAGCCCTATGAACCAGAGGAACTGCGTCGCGAGCGAAGCTCCGACCAACGAGTGATTCGAGATGAATAGGTGGAACGGAAGTAGGTTGGGCTTGAGCTAGAACCATGCAGTGGGAATTGGACTTCACGTAGAGAGTGATGTCGGCATGAGAGATATCTGCCAGGATGTCGAGGGCGTTAGCAATCCGTTGAAGCAGGAGGGCATCCTCTTCGCGAATGTCGCTATATAGTTGGAGCAGATGTGCCAATTGGACGGAATGGCGCTCCATTGCATCCACCCTCGGCGTCCTTCAGCGATATCTGAGCGGATCGAACTAACTATCGGATATCGTGAAAACCAGGTGATGATAAAAATGAAGGTCGGGGTGGCCCGATTCGAACGGGCGACCACTTGAACCCCATTCAAGTGCGCTACCAGGCTGCGCTACACCCCGATGAAGATTAACTATATGGGATGAATTCCAGGCAAATCATCCGTTGAAAACTTTGTCTGAAGGGATTCTACCAGGAGATGGCTGCGTTCGCAAGCTGAGAAATTGAGCGG
>JBMNNU010000339.1:0-3710 GCA_050942695.1 Chloroflexota bacterium | reverse complement strand
AGTACCCTAAGTAGGAAAGTTGGCGCTGTATGTATTGGGCTGCTTGTTGGGATGCCGGGCTGTTGCTGGGCCTCGAGCCGATATCCACGGCCAGCCCGCGAACGTAGCCGAGCGCCCTCTCACCCGATAAATTGGGTGGAAGGATAGTGGCTGTTGGAATCGATTGGGCTGTCGCGGTTGACGTCGAGGTACGATCGACGGGTACAGGCGTATAACTGATCTGGCTTGGTGTGGCTGGAGTAGCGTGCGTCGATTCGGATGTCTGGGATGTCAGCGGTGTCGGCGTGTTGCTTGGCGCTGCGGTAGCAGTGGGCGGTGTCGTCTCCGTTGGGGTAGTCGTTTGTGTTTGAAGCGCCTCAGCCTGCGTTACAGTCGCGGGAAGAGATGTCGATGGGGGTAGAGAAGTCTCGCCTTCGCAAGCAGCAGCAACTACCACGAACAACCATAGGGAGATGATCGAAAGCGCTCGGAAGAGTCTCCCTTTCGCTGCTAACGGATGGCCTGCGCTGTCTAGTAATGGCACAACTCTACTCTCCAAACAACTGCTGCTGCAGGCGGCGAATCGCCTCGCTTCTACGGGTAGTCTCATCGCGGTCGGTTTGAAACTGGAGATCAAGGACATCTCCAGGGTTTACGTCTGCAGGAAGTGCACCCAATGGGAGCACCAGTTGCTGGCCGTCGTCGAAAACCAGCACAGCCAAAGGTTCTCCCTCCTCGTTTCGCTCGATTCGGTCGATCGTAGCTCTAGCTTTACCCCTATTTGCCACTGATTATCCTCCGGCTTTCTCCGTGGTAACGCGGTACTCACGGCCATCCGTGGTCACCTCGATGGTCCCATTCTTATCAGTACGATACGTTTTGATCTGCCTGCTTTCCAAGCGCTGAAGAAGTTCACGGTGGGGATGCCCGTAGGAATTGCCATCACCAGCCGATATGAGCGCTATTTCCGGTTGAACGGCATCCAGGAAAGGATCTATGCTTCCATATCTGCTGCCGTGGTGGGCCACCTTAAGTATCTGGCTCTGTATCGTGTCACGGTGTCCCAGCAGTCGCTCTTCAGTTTTCTCTTCGATATCTCCAGTCAGAAGGGCAGACACCGAGCCGAGCGTGATTCGGAGTACGACTGAGTTGGCGTTGTTAAATGACTGTGCGTCGGTAATTAGAGGGTCCTCCGGCGCAAGCGTTTGAACCACTATATCCGGACCCAGGTCTATCTCAGTCTGACCTCGACGCGCTTTAACGGCCTTAATATTTTTGCTTTGTACCCGTTCCAACGTGTGGTAGTAAGTCCGGTTAGTTTCTTCCGGATGGACCGGATCGATGAATGTTGACACAGGGAAGCTGTCCAGTAAGGCCGGCATGCCCCCAACATGGTCCTGATCTGGGTGGGTTAGAACCAGGTAATCCAGGGAGGATACGCCACGGTACCGGAGATAAGGGAGAATAACTCGCTCCACATCCGCCTTTTCATTGCCCGCATCAACCAGCATAGTACGGCCCGAAGATGACCGAATAAAAATGCTGTCCGCCTGCCCAACATCCAACACCGCTATCAGCAGTTCAGAGCTAACAGGTCCGGGCGTTGGTTGGCCAAACCCCGGAGGGGCTACCCGGTCGATCGCCACCAGGGCGACCATCACAAGAAGAACTAACGATACCAGTAAAGGAAACGGCCTCCGCCGCCTCATAGCATAACCTCCTGAAGCCCATCTCCGAGCAGGTTGATAGCTAACGCCGCCCAGAGGATCAGAGCGCCAGGCACTACCGCAACCCACCAGGCCCCAGACAGTATAGCAGTCTGGGCATCGCTGAGCATGTTTCCCCAGCTTGGCACCGAAGCAGGTATTCCCATCCCCAAAAAGCTGAGAGCAGATTCGATCAAGAGGGCATCCGCAATACCCAGAGCGAACAGCACAATAACCTGGCCAGCCAGGTTAGGGAGCAAGTGGCGAAGCACTATTCGACTTCCGGAGCACCCTAAAGCCCTCGCGGCAAGGATGAACTCGCGCTCCTTCAAGCTAAGCGTTAGAGCTCGCACTGCCCTGGCAATCAGCATCCAACCGACCAAGGATACCATCAGGACGACGTTGATAACGCTCGGCCCAAGTATCGATTGAACAGCGATCAATACGAAAAGCGCTGGCATAGCTAGGGACGCATCTACCAGCCTAGTTACCACGACGTCTATCCACCCACTCCGGTAGGCCGCAACAAGCCCGAGAGCCAATCCCAGAATTGCCGCGATCGCCGCAGACGATACGCCGACTGCCAGCGATATCCTTGCCCCATAAAGCGACCGTGCAAACAGATCGCGCCCTAGCAGATCGGTTCCCAGCAGGTGGTCCGCCCCCGGCGGTTGTACCGTCTTAGCCAGGTTGATCCGAGAAGGATCGTAGGGTGTAATGATTGGAGCCAGTAGGGCGGCTATTGCTAACACTAGAAGCGTCGCGAAGGCAAATATGGCTATAGGATCGCGGGTAAACCTGCGCCATCCAGATCTCGTCTCCGGTAGCTTTTCTCCTAAGCCGAGTCTGTGTAGAGAGGTCGCCTCTTTTCTAGCAAGGGTTCCTGGGACTCTCGCCGTGTGCGTCGATGGGGACGTTTCTATCATCTTCATAGCCCGTTCGCTTTACCTATCCGGGGGTCCGCTACAGAGTACGCGATATCAGCCAGCAGGCTGCCGAGTATGGCGAGGACTGCCACCACCAGCACCTCGCCAAGAACGACCGGATAGTTGCGCTGCAGCGCTGACTCTATAGCCAGGCGGCCCATTCCAGGCCATGCGAACACCATCTCTACGACCAGCGCTCCACTCAACAATGCAGGCACCGACAGACCGATGAGCGTGATAATCGGGAGGAGAGCATTTCGAAGAGTGTGGCGCGTAGCGATGATCCCGCGGCTCATCCCCTTTGCAGCGGCTGTTCTAAGATAGTCCCGGCCCAACTCTTCGATGATCGAGGCGCGGCTAACCCGCGCGAAGCGCCCTACGTCCCTCAAGGCCAACGTGAGAGCAGGAAGGGTTAGGTGTCGGAGAAGATCCAGCACGCCCGGTTCGCCTGCAGCGGTGAACATACTACCCGACGGAAGCCAGTTCAATTTCAAAGATACCACCAGGATCAGCAAAATCCCCAACCAAAAAGGAGGGATAGAGTACATAGTGGTGGCCAACAGCGTCACTATCCGGTCGAGCAGGGATGAGCGATGGGTAGCGGCGAGAAGACCCAAGGGTATGCCAGTCAGAATAGCAAATAGGAGCGCGGTACTGGATAGCAGCAGCGTAGCGGGCACTCGTTCGGCAATGACGGCTAACGCAGGCCTGCCGTCAATATAGGAGCGGCCCAAATCCCCCCCGATTGCGTTGCTCAACCACCGGAGGTACTGTATGTGGATAGGGTCATCTAGCCCCCAAACCTGGCGTATTTGCGCCAGATCTTGAGCGGTTGCGTCAGCGCCGTATAGTTGCACGCCGGGATCACCCGGAGCCAGCCGCAGCAGGGCGAAAACGACGATGCTGATCAGCAGTAGGAGAACGATCGATTGTGCCAGGCGCGCGGCGATTAGTCTGAGCATGGTGGTAGTTTAGTCCTGCGTCCTGAGTCCTGGGTGCTGGGTTCTGAGTGCTGAGTCCTGGATTCCAAGTCCCCTCTCCCATAGGGAGAGGGAGTACCTATCTCCCCTCCCCGTTACGGGGATGGGCTGGGGTGGGG
>JBMNNU010000338.1:0-3734 GCA_050942695.1 Chloroflexota bacterium | reverse complement strand
GTAAGCGCCACATTCGAGGGTCCGCTGGCTCCGCTCCTGCCCTGGCTGATCTGGGGCGAGTACACGCACGTGGGGAAAAACGCCGTCAAGGGCGACGGCTGGTACCGGCTCGCATAGTTCACGGCACGAGTCACAACGTAGCGTCGGGGCTCGTCCCCGACGAGGTATTACGTCGGGCACAAGGCCCGACGCTACATCATTGGACTGTTACACGATCTGGCTGTTCGTTTGAACCATGCCTACCGGCTCGCTATCCGGCACGGAACGTGCGGGTAAGATCAACAAGAGCTTTCTACCTTCATGTAGCGTGACAGGGGTGGGAATCTGTGGCGGGAGCGGCCGAATCGGGCGGTAAGGCATCAACTAAGGATGCGGCTACGCTGGACGACGATGGCCATCTGCTGATTGGAGAGTTCGGCGTCTTCCTCGGGCTGCACAGTGAGCGGCTGCAGCTCTCGCGCAAAGGCCAGAAGCTGTTGGAGGCGCCGCTGGTCAAGCTATCCCACGTGCTCGTGCTCTCCGGCGGCGTATCGCTCAGCAGTAACGCCATCCGCGAGTGCTGTCTGCGGGGCATCCCCATCACCTTCCTGGACGGCCGGGGCGACCCCTACGCCACCCTGCTCTCTCCCAAGTTGACCGGCACGGTGCGCACACGACGCGAGCAACTGCTCGCATACGGCGACGCGCGCGGCGTCCACCTATCGCTCTGCTTCGCCCGTGGAAAGCTGGGAAATCAGGTCAACCTGCTGCGCTACGTCGCCAAGTACCGTAAGGTCCGGTCCCCGGAGAGCTTCGAGCGGGTTCGGGAGCGGTGGCTCGCCATAGAGGATAACGCCGGGGAACTGGATCGCCTGCGCGGCGAGAAGATCGACGATATCCGTGGGGAGGTTCTTTCTATCGAAGGCCGAGCCGCTCAGCACTATTGGGAGGGCGTGAGAGAGCTGCTGGTGGATGAGCATGATTGGCCGGGGCGGGAGGGGCGAGGCGCAGGCGACCTGATCAACTCCCTGCTGAACTACGGCTACGGCATACTCTCCTCCAAAGTGCAGCAAGCCTTGGTGCTCGCCGGACTGGATCCCTTCGCAGGCTTCCTCCACGCAGATAGGGCGGGCAAACACTCCCTCGTCTACGATCTGATCGAGGAGTTCCGCCAGGCGGTGGTGGACCGAGCGGTGCTGGCCATGCTCAACCTGCGATCCGACCTCGGCTTGGAGGACGGCAAGCTGAACGAGACCACTCGCAAGACGGTAGCGGCAAAGGTGCTGGAGCGGCTGGAGCAGGGGGCTGAACGGTACGAGGGCAAGAAGCGGAGCCTCCGAGCGATCCTCAACTCCCAGGCTCGCCACATCGCTACCTACGTTAGGGGCGACGGCAAGCCCTACGCTCCCTTTATCGCATCATGGTGATGGAGTTGGATTAAACTAAACAATGATCTGCCTGCTGGTATACGACATCCCCAGCGATAAGCTGAGGGCTAAAGTGGCCGATATCTGCTTGGACTACGGTCTGGAGCGGATACAGTACAGTGCTTTTATGGGGGAGTTAAACCACAACCGCCAGGGCGAACTGCTGCAGAAGCTGCGGCGCCGGGTGGGGAAGCAGGAAGCCAACGTTCAGTTGTTTCCGATCTGCGAAAAGGATATCCGGCTCCGCCGCGAGATCGTGGTGATCAAAGCCTCGGAGTAGGGAGACGGGGGGCGGGGGGACGGACCCCACCCCCAGCCCCTCCCCCACAGGGAGAGGGGAGATACCCAGCACTCAGAACCCAGAACCCAGAACTCAGAACCCAGAACAGGACTCAGCACTCAGGACTCAGGACTAATAACATATGTGCCCAGAACCCACACAACCCTTGGACCTCCTGGTCAGCGATGTACGCCAGTGGGTTTACTGCCCCAGGATCGTCTATTACCGGCTTTGCCAGCCGCTGAGGAGGCCCGTTACCTATAAGATGGAAGAGGGTAAGCTGCAGCACACCCGCATAGAGGAGTTGGAGTTGCGGCGCACCCTGCGCGCCTACGGACTCAGACGAGAAGAACAGGAAGGCAAGGTAGAGCGGCATTACAGGCCGCTCATCCGCTCGGGCCGGTTAGGGCTATCCGGCGTGGTAGATCTTGTGCTGGTGTTGCCCTTCGAGTCGGTGCCTGTGGAGTTCAAGCATACGGAATCGAGTTTGGGATTGAATCACAAGTATCAGCTTGTGGCTTACGCCCTTCTGGTGGAGGCGCGGTGGGAAAAGCCGGTACGGCGTGCGCTAGTGCACTTTCTGCCCTCAGACCGCGTTGAGGAGGTTGCTGTGACGCCAAACGGGCGCACCCATGTGCAACGGATGTTGCGGGCGATCCGAGAAATGGTGTCGGCCGAACGGCTTCCGCCTCCGACGCCAAGGCGCGGTCGCTGCTTGGATTGCGAGTACAGACTCTACTGTGGTGATGTGGAGGGCCGGTATGTATTTCCTGAGTGACGAGGAAAGGCGCTACGTCTTGCGGAAGCTGTTGCCCGAGTCGCGAAAAGGGGATGTCCATCCCGAGCTGAGAGGCTGGAATTGGGCTGAGCCCCCTCTGGCTCCGGCTTACGACATTCCCCTCGGGGTATCGGAGATAGCCGGTCGCTACTGCGGGACGAGTCGCGACCTCTATATGAAGAGGGTAGTTGGTGTTAAGGCCGCGCCGAACGTTGCCATGCTAGAGGGCTGGCTGCTGCACCGAGCTGTTGCGGACCAGTTGCTGATGGCGATGCGGATCATCTATACCAGCTCGATCGAGCGGATGCTACAGTCGCTTGAGGCGTTGAGGATTCCCAAGCTGGAAGCTCTAGAAAACATGCCGCTGTCCGATGAAAAGCGTTCCGAGCTTCGCGGCAAAGTAATGGCCGTGGCCGATTTCGAGTACCGTCGGATAGTAACGCGGGTTGCGGATGTGCTATCGAGGCAGCCGAGGGTAGGCAACGGAGGGCTCGCGGCGTTGGCACTGCCGGTGACAGTCGAGTTGCCGTTGGACGGCCGATTCCTGGGCCTTTCATCTCACCTATCGGCTGATGCCGTGTCGCTGTTCGAGCCGCTGATCGTTGACCTGAAGTTCGGCGAAAAGCGTGATTTCCACCGACTTGCCACGACGGGCTACGCCCTGGTGATGGAGAGCTTGTACGAGTGTCCGATCAACCTCGGATGTGTTATCTACGTGAAGATCGAAGGGGGACGTATATCCCTGGATCGCGATTTCCATCTTATCGACGACGAGCTTCGGCAGTGGTTTGTGGAGGCCCGAGACGAAAACATGAGGATGCTGAGCGACGAGACAGACCCCGGTCGCCCTGTGGATTGTTACGAGACCTGTCCGTACTGGGATCATTGCCGAAGCTGATGCCCTGACCCCCCTCCTGCCGGGAGCGTGGCTATCTTGGCTGCCTGAAGGGTGGGTGAGAGCCGGCCAACCGAAAGAACTAAAAGACCCTGGCCTTACCAGCCTCTCCTCTTGGCTGGCTCCATACAAGCAAGTAGCTGAATTAGTAACTGTCCACGCCAGAATAGCCTAAAAAACCCTTATTTGAGAGGGGGTTTCGCAAACCCCCTGCATCGCTTGTAAAAAACCGGCCTATCGAGGCGCAATTGGACAGAATCCGCCCATTTATAGCGGAAAATCCTGGAAAAACCTTCGCAAACCCCCCGGCATTTCGAGCAGAAAATCGGTTTGCGAAAAAGGGATTGCATTGAGCCTGTGAACGCACTATTCTAG
>JBMNNU010000022.1:0-20347 GCA_050942695.1 Chloroflexota bacterium | reverse complement strand
GAATGGCCTCCAACCCGCGGTCATACGGGATCTCTACACCACCAAGAACGAGGCGTCGCCCAGCCACCAACCTGTGGACGTCGTATCCCGTTCCAACCCTCATCTCAGGCATTACACCGTTTTTCCTCTCCGTACCATCATTCCCTCGCCGGCCCTGCCTAACATTCAACTGTTACCTTGAGCATCGTTCAGCAGAGAGCGAGCGATTGCCAAATCTTCCCTGGTAGTCAGCTTCAGGTTAAGAGGACTCCCCATAACTACCCTGACAGGATGCCCAAGCAGCTCAACCGCAGCAGCGTCATCCGTTACCTCTCGATCGAGTGCTGCGTAAGCCCTGCGTATTAAGTCTATCAGAAATGCCTGCGGAGTTTGAACTGCCCATAGCTTCGATCGAACCAGCGTGCTCTCCACCCAACCTTCTGGGGAGACCTGCTTTATCGTATCCTTTACGGGAACGGCCGCGATTGCGGCACCGTTCTGCTCAGCAGCTCGATAACAAGCGTCGATTATGGAGGAGGAGACCAGAGGTCTAGCCCCGTCGTGGATGGCTACCGTCCCTCCGCCGCTGATCAGGGCCAAGCCGTTCTGGACCGACTCCTGCCGCCGTGCCCCTCCTTCACAAACTAGAGCGGGAACTCCCATCTGCTTTACGAGTTCCCGCCCTTTTTCTAGCTTATCTTTAGCGACCACCAGCACTACCTGGCCGACGTTCGAGCAAGACGCGAAAGCCCGCAATGAATAGGCAACCACCGGCATGGGCCCCAGTGGCATCCATACCTTATCTTCTCCCATCCTAGTTCCGCGCCCTGCAGCAACGATGATCGCGGAACGCGGTGGCTGGGTAGGGAGAAGGGGGTTTTCGTTTTCCCCGTCTCCCCGTCTCCACGTCCCTATGTCACTCCGCCTCCTCATCTTAGTTCGGATGCGGAGTCTTCGGGTGGGCGAAAATCATCCGCCCGGCAACCGTCTGTAGCACGCGCGTTACCACGATATCCAGATCGTTGTTGATATAACGTCGTCCGTTTTCCACGACAACCATGGTCCCATCGTCCAGGTAGGCGACCCCCTGGCCAAACTCTTTCCCCTCCTGGATGATCCGGACCATCATCTCTTCTCCAGGGAAAACGACCGACTTTACAGCGTTGGCAAGCTCGTTGATGTTGAGAACCTTGATTCCCTGCAGCTCAGCAACTCTGTTCAGGTTGTAATCGTTGGTGATAATGGCGCAGCGCATGGTTTTCGCTAGCCTCACCAATTTACCATCTACGTCGGGAACGTTATCCACGTCTGAATCGGAGATCTCTATAGGTGCCGCCGACTCTTTCTGCAGCTTGTTGAGCATCTCCAGCCCCCTACGGCCCCGATTTCGCCTTACAGCGTCTGGGGAGTCTGCGATCTGCTGCAATTCCGCCAGGACGAATCTCGGGATAACCATGGTGCCGGAAATGAAACCGGTGCGGCTGATATCGGCGATTCTCCCATCGATTATCGCGCTAGTATCGACCAGCACCTTGGAGTACTCGCCTCCACCGCGGCCGCGGCCGCCTTCTCTTGGAAGCCCGATCAACTGAAAAACTTCTCGACGATGGGTTACCATCGTCGTGGCTCCGAAGTATCCCAGCACGAGGCTGGCTACTACAGGGAGGAAACTGCCCAAATGCCATGGGAGTAACGACAGGGGGAGGGATAACAGCGCGGCAGTAATCAGCCCGCCCACGAGGCCTATAGCTCCGGCTATAACATCCTGGGCCGGCATGCTTGTGACCCTGGCCCGCGCCCAACTCAGCGGTCGAATGGTCACGTAGGGGGTGATGAGTAGACCTAGTCCGAAACTGGCGGCTGCGATGGTGATAAGATACAAAAGATAATTGCCGGATGAACTATCAACGATAATGAGGCCACCTTGCCAGCCTACCACCGCCGCCACCACCGCTCCGATAAGGCGAATGGCGAACTCTAGTTTCATCTTGTGCCTCTCCGTTTCTATGGAAATTTCTCTCCTAAGAACGCAATCCTCCTACAACAAAAATGTGTACTTGCAATCGCTCAAGTACACTACGCAATCACTTGCTATCTATCTTGAATGCATCACCCGTTCCTCATTGTTGTCACTGAGGTGAGAGATGCTAAATTACCCCCTCTGTACTCCAACTCCTGGGCCATCGATACTAACACGCCAAAGCAGGGTATGTCAAAGATAAAAGAACATAGCCGCAGGCTTTTGGTCGTGCGTACCCTCGCATGAAACGGTTAACTTAACCCCGCGAGGATACGCACAACCTAAAGGTTGCGGCTACATTTTGTTACTGCTCTAGCCGCCTGCAAGAAGCGCCAAGATGGCTCCACCGGCCATTACCGAACCGATCTGCCCCGCAGTGTTAGATCCCATTGCGTGGAAGATCAGGTAGTTATTCGGATTTGCCTCCAGGCCAACTTTATTTACCACCCTAGCAGACATTGGGAAGGCTGAGATCCCCGACGCTCCGATCAAGGGGTTAACCTTACCTTTGGTAATAATGCTCAACGCCTTGCCGAAGCTGAGCCCTGCCACTGTATCCAGGCAGAACGCCACAAGGCCCATGGAGATAATCATGATAGTCTGCCAGTTGAGGAACTGCTCACCTACCATGGTGGACCCGATCGTAATGCCCAGGAATATTGTCACGATGTTGATCAGTTCATTCTGGGCGGTATTGGATAGTCGCTCTACCACTCCAGACTCTCGAAGCAGGTTTCCAAACATCAGCATACCGATGAGTGGGGCCGACATAGGGGCGATAAGCCCGCATACGACCGTCGTCACGATAGGGAACAATATCTTGGTCTTTTTCGAGACCGGCTTAGCGTCGGCGAATGGCATAACGATCGCGCGCTCTTCTTTCGACGTCAACGCTTTCATAATCGGCGGCTGAATGATAGGTACCAGCGACATATAAGAGTATGCTGCTACAGCTATCGGCGCCAGCAGGTGAGGCGCCAGGACCGATGCGACATAGATCGAGGTCGGACCGTCGGCCGACCCGATGATGCCAATAGACGCGGCCTCGTTTATCTTGAAGCCCAACAGCGTAGCCAGCAGCAGCGTACCGAAGATACCGAACTGCGCTGCAGCGCCCAGAATTACTGTATATGGTCTCTCCAGCAGCGGGCCGAAGTCGGTCATCGCTCCCACGCCGATGAAAATCAACAGTGGGAACAGTTCATTTTTGATCCCTGTGTTATACAGGACACCGAAGAGCCCTTCAGGGCTATTCAGTTCGGTAGCCGGGATATTTGCCAAAATTGCCCCGGCCCCGATAGGCAAGAGCAGTACAGGCTCGTACTCTCTTGATATGGCAAGGTAGATCAGGATACCACCCACCCCCATCATGACGATGTTTTGCCAACTCAGGTGGATGAGACCCTCTACCAATTTCACCGTAACGCTTGCATCAACCATTCTTTATCAACCTCCAGCGCTTTAGGCGATAGGTAGGTTTGTCTACGCAATCACCACGATTGGGGCACCAAACCCGACGGACTGACCAGGAGAAACCAGCACGTCCTTGATGGTGCCAGCGCGCTGGGCCTTGATGCTGTTCCCCATCTTCATCGCTTCAATGACGCACAACTCGTCGCCTGGCTTAACGACATCTCCAGGCTTAACAGCAACCGAAAGAACTTTCCCAGGTAGTGGCGCAGTGACCGTCTCGCCCGCAGCAGGAGCGGCTGCCGGTGCCGGCTGAGCAGCGGGGGCAGCGGGGGCAGGCGCAGGAGCGGCAACTGGGGCCGGCGCCGGTGCGGCGACAGGCGCAGCCTTCGCTGGGGATGCGACTGGATTCGCTGCCGCGAGTCCGGCAACGCCGATCGTTTCGGTCTTGCCATCTATCTCGACCAGAGCTGTACTGCCCGCCATTTCCTTAACTACAACAGTATGCGGCTGGCCGTTGACCAGGAACCGCTGTGAATCAGCTTTGTCACGTTCGACCTGGTATGAGGACCCATTCACTTTTACTATGGTGCCCTTTACCTCGACCTGGAACTGCTTTCCGGCAACAGTCAACTGGAAGCTCTTTGGTGGGGCTTCGTACACTTCGCCCGAGATCTCCACCTTCTGAGCGACGCCGTCAACGACGACGAAAGCCCCGCCAGCGCCTTTGTCTTTGATCTCTACTGTATGGGCGGCACCATTGACGAAATAGCGGTTGCGGTCGGCCTTGTCTTGCTCCACCTTGTACGGGACCCCATCGACTACAACGGTACGGGATCCATCGGGAGCGGTTTTCAGCTCAACCTGGTATTGAGTCCCCGCTACTCCCATCTTAAATCCTGCGAGCGCTGCTGCGGCTGCTGCGGTAACGGGTGCGGCTGCGACTGGCGCGGGAGCCGCGGCCGTAGCGGCTCTTTGAGGCTGTCCTGCGGAGCCTTCCCGAACGATCGTCACTAGCGCGGCGCCGAAGGATACGCTCTGGCCGGGGGACACCAGCACTTCTCCCACGACTCCATCTTGCTGTGCTTTGATGCTGTTGCCCATTTTCATAGCTTCGATCACGCAGAGTTCATCGCCCGATTTGACCTTATCCCCGGGTTTGACCGCGACCGAGAGCACTTTTCCTGGAAGCGGGGCAAAAATTTGCTCCAGAACCTCGGCAACAGGAGCCACATCTGGCGCGGCCGTAGGCACTGGAGCTGCGGCAACTTCAGGGGTAGGTGGAGCCGCAACGGCAACCGATGCACCGGCCATCTGGACGGCGGGCGCAGGCTGCCCCTGATTATTGTTCGTTGCGGAGAACACTTCTTTTCCTGTAGCTACAGCGAATATTTTGCTCAGGATCATGATACTGAACATCAAGACTAGTAGCGCCAGGAAAACGATCCCCAAACCGTAAATCGTTATGTTCAGAGCCAATAATAAGTCCAACTCATTCTCCTCCCCGAAGGGAAGGCCGACGTTTCGTCGAGCCCTCCCGATATCACGGAGTTAGCGGGCTTCAACAGCCCGCCCGTAAGTATGATAATTAACGACGGTGGTACTGCTACTTTGCACCCACCGCCGCTGCAACGGCCGCCAATTGGTCCGCGGTAAGCCCTTCCTCTTTCTTCCCACGTTTAGCCAAGAACTCTTTTGCTACCTGCGGGAAGAGAACGTAAGAGATTACATCTTCCTCGCTTTTGGCCAGAGCGCCGATCTCAGCCTTTGCTTTCTCTAACTCAGGCTCGATCAGGTCTGCGGGTCGGCAGGTTATGGGCTTCTCGTCGCCAAGACAGAGCTTTTGAATTTCAGGGTCTACAGGAGCGGGTGTCCTGCCATACATGCCCTTCATGATGTTCTTGAACTCTGTGGTGACCATCTTGTATCGCTCGCCCAGCATCACGTTAAACGCGGCCTGAGTGCCTACTATCTGGCTACTTGGGGTTACCAGCGGAACGTAGCCCGCTTCGGCACGAACCCGCGGGATCTCCTTGAGCACCTCTGGAAGCTTCTCTTCCTGCCCCTGCTCTCTGAGTTGGTTGACCATGTTGGAGATCATTCCACCCGGGATCTGGTACAGCAATACGTCGGTATCCACGCCTGGCATATTCATCTCAAGGTGGGCATACTTCTTCCGCACCTTGGCGAAGTACTTGCCGATGCTGGAGATCTTGGCGAGGTCCAGACCGGTGGCTCGCTCTGTCTGGTCCATAGCCGCGACGATGGTCTCGGTGGGGGGTTGTGAGGTGCCCAACGACATGCTGGATATGGCGCAGTCTACGACGTCGACACCTGCCTCTGCCGCTTTCATATACGCCATGGATGCCATGCCGCTAGTGTAGTGGCAGTGGAGTTGAATCGGAACATCCGTAACTGCCTTCAATTTGGAAACAAGGTCGAAGGCGTCAGCAGGTGATATCAGCCCGGCCATATCCTTTATACAGATGGAGTCGGCTCCGATTTCGAGCAACTCCTTAGCCATTTTCACAAAGCCTTCGTTGCTGTGAACAGGACTGATGGTATAGCAGACGGTAGCTTGGACGTGTCCACCATACTTCCTGACCGCCCGCATAGCTGTTTCCATGTTTCGAATGTCGTTCAAGGCGTCGAAAATCCGGAAAATGTCCATTCCGTTCTCGACTGCCTTAGCACAGAAACGCTCGATAACGTCGTCGGCGTAGTGCCGATATCCGACGGCGTTTTGTCCTCGCAGCAGCATCTGCAACTTCGTCTTCGGCATGCGCTTCTTTATAGTCCGAAGCCGTTCCCACGGATCCTCGTTCAGGAAACGCATACAAGAGTCGAAGGTGGCCCCTCCCCACACTTCGAGGGACCGATAACCGATTTCGTCCAACTGCTCCATGGCAGGGATCATATCTTCGATCTTCATCCGCGTCGCCAGGAGTGACTGGTGGCTGTCTCGTAGGACTGTGTCGGTGATGCCCAGAGGCTTGTTTTTAGCCTGAGCCATATGCGCCCGCCTCCCTCTCTTTTAGCGACTCTACCGCCGCCAACAGTATTGCGCCGCGCAACCAAAGACTGGCTTGCGTGCGTTCATTCGCAAAGCCTTTTTTTACAAGGCTTTACTATCGCACAACGTCAAATGGAGATCTTAGGCGAGAAGGAGCTTGTTGCCGCTTTCGCTGCGGACACCCACTCGACGTTGAGGACTTATTTGAGTGTAATTTACCCATGGCAACTAGTCAAGTTGGCCGGATAGCTTCACCTATAAAATACATATCAAATATTACTTTCCAAGAGCCTTATCTATCGACTCTTCGAGGCTACGAGCCGTAAAGATCTCAAGGTCGGGGACTCGTGGCATTCTGGCGGCGGAGGGCACCAGGCAGCGCTTGAAACCGAGCTTTGCCGCCTCCTTCAACCGTTGCTCCAGGTGACCAACTGCTCGAATCTCGCCTGAAAGCCCAACCTCCCCCATAACTACCAACTCGGGGTCCACAGGTGTGTCCTTGAGGCTCGATACTATCGCCAGCGCTACACCAAGATCCGCAGCGGGTTCTTCGATCCGAAGCCCGCCAGCTACGTTAACGTACACGTCCTGGTCATAAAGCTTCAGGCCGAGCCGTTTACTCAACACCGCCGAGAGAAGCAATACCCGACTGATATCCAGCCCGTTAGCCGTTCTCCTGGGCATGTGGGTTGGGCAGTAACTGGTCAGCGCCTGGATTTCAGCCAGTAACGGGCGGGTTCCCTCCACCGTTACCACAACGGAAGATCCACTCCTCATCAGCACACGATCCGCTAGAAAAGCAACGGATGGGTTTGGAACCTCGATCATTCCCTCTTCGTGCATTTCGAAAACGCCTACTTCGTTGGTAGACCCGAACCTGTTTTTAACGCTGCGGAGCAATCGATAGGTGTGGAACCTTTCGCCTTCCAGATATAGAACAGCGTCAACCATATGCTCGAGCACCTTTGGGCCGGCGATTGCGCCCTCTTTCGTCACGTGCCCTACCAGAAAAATCGGCACGCCGGTGGACTTAGCGAGTTGAAGTAGCCTGCCGGTACAATCTCTTAACTGGCTGACACTGCCGGCCATAGATGACAGTTCGAACCGGGAAATGCTCTGAATGGAATCGATGACGACCAGCGTCGGCGCGAGGCGTTCGATGTGGTCCATGATCTTTTCAAGATTGCTCTCAGACAATAGATAAAGGTCTGGACTGTGGAGCCCCAGTCGCTCAGCTCGCATCTTCACCTGGAGCAAAGATTCCTCGCCCGACACATACAGCACCGGACCTTTCAAATCGGCCAGCATCGAGCATAGTTGCAGCAACAGTGTGGATTTACCAATGCCTGGATCGCCTCCGATCAGCACCAGCGATCCGGGGACAATACCACCGCCTAAAACCCTGTCCAGTTCGCCAACAGGAACCTTTATTCGGTCGAGAGATTCGAGAGGTATGTCCCTAAGGGACACTGGGGGCCTATCGGAACCGAGGGATGGCCTGGTCGCCGGTTGCCTAGTCTCTTTGAACTCTACCAGTGTATTCCACTCTCCGCATTCTGGACACTTACCCAACCATTTAAGGCTCTCGGCGCCGCAACGGTCGCATACATATTTAGAGCGGCTCTTCGGCATAAAATAAGGAACCTCATTAGCGATTGGAGAGAGTATCAGGTAGCGTCGGGGCTCGTCCCCGACGAAGTATCACGTCGGGACCTGTGCCCGACGCTACAGACGTGCGTTCCGTGTCATGCCAGGACAGGAACGGCCAGAATGGAACAGTAGCGAGAGGTCAATCAGAGCCTCTCGCTACTCACTAATCGTCACTCGCTTTCTTGCTGGCTAAGCCTGGCTTTCCACCAGCTCTTTAGCTTTGGGCTCGTACACTAGCTCGCCATCGCGGACATCCACCACAACAGTCTCGCCGCGCTGGTACTTGCTCTTCAGGAGGCCTTCCGCCAACTGGTCTTCAACCAGGTTCTGGATCGTCCGCCGCAGCGGCCTGGCGCCGAATTTCGGGTCGAAGCCCTTCTCCACCAGGTAGTCCTTGGCGGCGTCGGTGACCTCAAGTTGGATCTGCTGCTCGGTTAGAGCAGCTCTAACCCTGGCCAGCATCAGGTCTACTATCTGCCTGATCTCCATTAGCGTGAGCGACCGGAAGACCACCGTGGCGTCGATCCGGTTCAGGAACTCCGGCCTGAAGAGGTTTTTCATCTCTCCAAGCACCTTATCCTTCATCCGCTCGTAAGCCTGGTCGGCCGTCTTGATCTCATCCTGTGTGACGGCAAACCCTAGCACAGCGTCCCGTCGCAGCAGGTCGGCCCCCACGTTGGAGGTCATGATCAGTACCGTATTCCTGAAGTCCACCTTCCGACCCTTAGCATCGGTCAGGTGCCCGTCGTCCATTATCTGCAAGAGGATGTTGAACACCTCAGGATGCGCCTTTTCGATCTCGTCCAGCAGCACCACTGAGTAAGGCTTTCGCCTGACAGCCTCTGTCAACTGTCCACCCTCTTCGTAGCCGATGTATCCTGGAGGCGCTCCAACTAGTCGGGCCACAGAGTGCCTTTCCATGAACTCCGACATGTCGATGCGAACCATCGACTCCTCGCTGCCGAACAAGAACTCCGCAAGAGCCCTCACAAGTTCGGTTTTCCCGACACCGGTTGGCCCAAGGAAGATGAAAGATCCGATCGGCCGCTTGGGGTCTTTTAGACCTGCTCGCGCCCTTCTAACGGCACGCGATACTACGGTGATCGGCTCGTCCTGGCCGATGATCCGCTTGTGAAGCTCTTCCTCCATCCGGAGCAGCCGTTCGGTCTCCTCCTCGGCGATTCGCATCACCGGGATGCCGGTCCACATGGATACCACTTGAGCGATATCCTCTTCGGTCACAACCGGCTTCTCGACAGACTGCTGCTCCTGCCAGCCGGACTCGATGCCGTCGATCTTCGCCCTGAGCTTGGCCTCTCGATCTCTCAATTCAGCGGCCAGTTCGTACTGCTGAGCGTTGATCGCGGCTTCCTTCTCGGTCTGGACAGTCTCGAGCTCTTTGATCGCCTCTTTCAGGGTTGGCGGCGAAACCGCCCTTTGAAGCCGGACCCTAGAGGAGGCCTCGTCCACCAGGTCGATCGCCTTGTCAGGCAAGAACCTGTCGGTGATGAAGCGCGAAGCTAGCTCAGCCGCCGCTTTCAGAGCCTCATCCGAGATGTTCAATTTGTGATGCTGTTCGTAGCGTTCCTTGATGCCGCGGAGTATCTCCACGGTTTCCTCTACCGTCGGCTCTTCTACCATAACTGGCTGGAACCGCCGCTCCAGAGCCGCATCTCGCTCAATATACTTCCGGTACTCGTCCATCGTCGTCGCGCCGATGGTCTGCAACTCGCCTCGGGACAGCGACGGCTTCAGGATATTAGCGGCGTCGACGGCACCCTCTGCGGCGCCTGCACCGACTAGAGTGTGCAGCTCATCGATGAACAGGACGCAGTTGCCGCTGGTCTTGACCTCTTCGATTATCTTCTTGAGACGCTCCTCAAACTCACCGCGGTACTTAGTACCCGCTACCAGCGAACCGATGTCCAGAGTCAACAGCCGTTTGCCGATTAGCGTTTCAGGGACGTCGCCGCTGGATATCCGCTGCGCCAGCCCCTCAACGATGGCGGTTTTGCCGACTCCCGGCTCTCCGATCAATGCTGGATTGTTTTTGGTTCGCCGCGAGAGTATCTGGATAACCCTTTCTATCTCCCGCTGGCGCCCCACGACGGGGTCAAGCTTGCCAGCTCGCGCCGCAGCCGTCAGGTCCATACCCATCTGATCGACCACAGGGGTTCGGCTGGTTTGCTTCGCCTCCTGTTGCGAATAGGGCTGGCTCTGGTTCAGGACGTGGATGATCTGGTTTCGCACCTTCTCCAGGCTTACACCCAGGCTCTCGAGAACCCCGGCTGCGATACCCTCCCCTTCACGGACCAGCCCGAGGAGCAGATGCTCCGTGCCGATGTAGTGGTGGTTAAGACGCCTCGCCTCATCCACCGCCAACTCGATCACCTTTTTGGCCCTAGGAGTAAGGCCAATATCCCCGGTTACCGTCCTGTCGCCGCGACCGATAATGAATTCGACGGCGCTTCGGACTTTGTTCAGCTCGACACCCAGGTTAGCGAGTACCTTGGCGGCAACGCCATCACCTTCACGGACGAGACCGAGGAGTAGGTGTTCTGTACCAATGTAATTATGATTAAAGCGCTGGGCCTCTTCCTGTGCAAGGGTGAGAACCTTGCGCGCTCGTTCTGTGAATTTATCAAACCGATCGCTCATGCCAGTACTCCAAGGGAAAATGCCTACTTCGTGCCCAGCACCACCGAAGCGGTCGCATCCGCCTGAATCTCATCCCCGGCCTTGGCCATGGGCTTGGATTTTTCGGCAGGCTCCATTTCAGCGTCGGCCTCTTCGCGACTCCGTCGCTCGCGGTCCTGGCCCTGGGCATCCTCGCCCTCGCTGCCACTTACTACATTATCCAATTTCGCTGAGGGCACTTTGTGTGCCATACCGTTACCCTCTTCTTTCTCAAGGGCATCGGTTTCGGCACTCTGCTCTTCCTCTGTCTCAGGCGTGGTCTCGCTCGCCCGGTCGGCAGCCTCTCTGGCCTGTTTCAAACTAAGACCCAGGCGATGCCGCTCTGCATCAATCCGTATGATCATCAATTGGACGTCTTCGCCCTCCTTGACCACGCTCTTAGGATGGGCGATACGCTCATCGCTCAATTCCGATATGTGAATCAGACCCTCTATACCGTCCTCTATCCGGGCGAAAGCGCCGAAAGATGCTAGCTTTGTGATTCGCCCGGTGACCAGTTGCCCAACTTGGTAGCGCTCGGCAACCCCTGTCCACGGTTCAGGCTGGAGACGCTTTATGCTCAGGGCGATCTTTTTGTTTTCTCGATCGATCCCTACAACCATCGCATCCACTTCCTGCCCAACTTTAAGTAACTGGGAAGGATGGCTAACCTGGCCCCACGATAGTTCGGACAGATGAACCAAACCATCAGCGCCACCGAGATCGATGAATGCCCCGAAATCGCAAAGGCTGCTAACGCGGCCAGTGCGAACTTCACCTTCTGTTAGCTCGGAGAGCAATCTCTCTTTCTGAATCGCCCTCCGTTCCTGAATCGCCGATCGCTCGGATAGAATCAATCGGTTCCGGCGGCGATTAAGCTCGATCACCTTGAGGAACATCTTTCTGCCTTTCATAGCCGCCAAACGTTCCTCTACCGACTCTTCAGATCCCGCAACCGACCGCAGTTCAACTATCTGCGACAGAGGCACGAATCCCCGGACCCCTTCGACGTTCGCTATCAGACCGCCTTTGTTGTATTCGATGATCTCAGCCTCGATTATCTGGCCTTCCTCAAACTGTTTCTGCGCAAACCGCCATCCCCTCTCCGCTTGCGCACGATTCAATGACAGAACTACATGCCCATCCTGGTTTTCTGGTTGAAGCACATAGACCAGTATCGTCTCGCCGATATGGAGAGTCTCTGTTGGGTTGCCACGGGGATCGCGCATCTCGTGGGCTGGTATGGTGCCTTCCGACTTGGAGCCGATGTCTACCAACACTTCATCCCGGTCGATCCGCACTACCACTCCCTCGATGATGTCGCCTCTCTTGAGGGTTCGGTAACCGTGGCCGTGTGCTTCTAACAGGTCCTGCATGCCCTCGGACATGTTTGTTTCCGCGGGACTGCCGGTGACCGTCTCCGCCGACCGTTTTTCTTCTTCCATCCTCCCCCCCTACGGATAGTCGTTCTGCAATTATACGTCAATCCCTATCAAAAATCAAAAGAGAACATCAATAAAATTGACACGGAGACGCGAAGACGGAACAAATTTTCTCCGCGTCCCCGTGTCCCCGCTACAGCGGGCGTCTGCCTTCCAGCGCCCTGGCAAGGGTTAGCTCATCGGCATACTCAAGGTCACCTCCGGCCGGCAGGCCTCTCGCCAGTCGGGTCACCTTCACCCCTATAGGGGATAAAAGCTTCGCCAGATATGCAGCCGTCACGTCACCTTCGGTGTTGGGGTTGGTGGCGATGATTATCTCGGACACTGCCCCATTTCTCACCCTATCCAATAGCTCGGTGATGCGCAGCTTTTCCGGTCCAACTCCATCGATTGGAGAGATCGATCCGTGGAGCACATGATAGAGACCTTTATACTCACGAGTGCGCTCCATCGCCAGCACATCCAACGGCTCTTCGACGACACAAATGACCTTTCGGTCCCTTGCTTCGTTAGCGCACACTGGGCAGGTCTCGCTTTCCGAGATATTGAAGCAGATAGAGCAGAATCCCACCTTCTCTTTCATCGCCTGTATCGCCTCGGCCAGAGCGTCCGCTTCCTCTTTTGAAGAGCGTAGAAGGTAAAATGTTAGACGCTGAGCCGTCTTCGGCCCGATACCCGGCAGCTTGGCGAACTCATCTATCAACCGTGCAACTGGTTCCGCGATAGGTTGCATACCATTGACCCCTACATCAATCCTGGTATCTTCATTCCCCCGGTCAGGCTGCCGAGCCTTTTGCTGGCAAGCTCATGGGACTTGCTAACCGCTTCGTTGATGGCTGCGGTCACGAGGTCCTGTAGCATCTCGACATCCTCGGGGTCAACCACCTCTGGATCAATAGTAACAGATTGAACCTTCTGATGGCCGGTCATAGTAATCTTTACCGCACCGCCTCCGGCTGTCCCTTCCACTGTCTCTTTCCCAAGCTCCTCTTGAGCCTTGAGCAGCCGCTGCTGCATCTGCTGAAGAAGTTTGATGTTCTGCATAATTCCCGCCTTCTTTATTTTACTCGGATATCTTCTCCTCGCGGGCTACTCTAAAGCCGAACTCGCGCACCGCCGCCTCTACCACCGCGTCGCGACTTCCTTTTTTCTCCATTCCTAGCTTCACGCCAAACTCAAATTGCACCGAAACCCGTTTGCCGAAGACGCTACCGAGCCGTTCTTCCACACTTTTCTTTACGTTAGGCCGCTCTAACAACTGTTTGAAAGCGGCGCCTTCTGAACCCAAAACTACACGATTTCCTGATACTCGAATAGGCCTGCACCCGGCTACAGCAATGCCGATGCCGACCTTTGGAAACCCATCTGCTATTCGAGGCCATTCCCTTTTCAGGCTGTCGATATCCAGCGTTGAGATAGCTAATGGGGTTTTCGATTCTTCTTTAGCGCTATCACCGGCTTTCTTCGACTCCGCCACTTCGCTTGTCCCGGCGTCTTTGACGGCAACGCTCTGAGCGGCTATAGGTCCTTCTGTTACTGGATGGGCGGCATGGCTCTCTTGAGCTGTTGAAGCCGCTTTTCCGTACTCCGATCTGGAATCCTCGCACCGTCGCTCCAAATCAGCGCTGTCAACACCCTGGTGAGATAACGCAGCTTCCATGAAGGCGATCTCAAGGTGAAGCTGATTGAAGGGCTCCGTACGCATCTTGCCTTCAAGGTCAGTAAAAACCTTGAGAGCGCTTACCAACTGCTGATATCCCCAAGCCTCGCTTTGGGAGCGTAATCGAGCCAGTTCATCGCCCTGGAATCCTTGCAGGAGGGTGGTGTCTGCTCCGCTTTTCGCCACCATCAACGCCCTTAGATATTCTACCAGTTCGCGGGAAAGGTGCCGCAGGTCAGCCCCAACGGAGGATGCCCTATCGATAAGCCGAAGCCCCTCCGCGAGGTCCTTTTTACGCAACGCATCTGCCAGCTCAGGTACTGTCTCCTCCCCGGTTAGCCCCAGGATTTCCCGCGCTGATGTCAGGCTAATCTGTTCGCCGCAGTAAGCAACGAGTTGATCTAAAAGGCTTTCAGCGTCTCGAAGGCTCCCCCTAGCCATCCTCGCTACCCTCTCCAGCACCGCCTTCTCTACCTTTAAGCCCTCCCCTTGGCAGATCATTTCCAACTGCCGAATTATCGTTTGCAGCGGGATCCGGCGGAAATCGAATCGCTGGCATCTTGAGGAAATCGTCGGTAGGATTTTGTGTGACTCGGTGGTTGCCAGCACGATGATGGCATGGTCGGGAGGCTCCTCCAGCGTCTTCAACAGTGCGTTAGAAGCCTCGGAGGTCAGCATGTGGGCTTCGTCGATTATATATACCTTATAACGTGACTCGCCGGGGGCAAATTTTATCTTTTCTCTTAAATCTCTAGCGTCGTCGATCCCGCGGTTGGATGCAGCGTCTATCTCTATCAGGTCCATAGCCCGCCCCTCGTTGACGGCGATACACGAGGCGCATCGGTTGCATGGTTCCCCATCTTTTGGATCCAAGCAGTTGACAGCTTTTGCAAGTATCCGGGCGGAGCTAGTTTTCCCTGTGCCTCGGGGGCCGCAGAACAGGTAGGCGTGCACCACCTTTCCATTGGCAACCGCGTTTTTCAAAGTTCGTGTCACGTGGTCCTGGCCGACCACTTCCTCGAAACATTGGGAACGCCATCGATGGTATAGAGAACGGGCTTCTTTTTGAGGCTGCATTTTCCTGCTTTCGGCTTTTGTGATTTGCTATCAGTTGATGGCTGAATTATAGCTGAGTTTTCACCAGCTCTTCTAGCTAGATTGAAAAGCTTACCTTGTTGAAGATCTATTAATGCAACGGTATCAACCAGATTTCTCGACCGCTTCCCTTAACCCTGGGTAACGTTCTTCCAACCCGCTCGGCAACTCCTCTGGCAACTTCTGTTTGAACTGGAGCTTCATCTGCATAGCGTTAACAACCGCTTTTGCTCCAAAGTGGTTGTTGTAAAAAACGAAGCTGTTAGTTGTTCGATCGGCAACCGCTTTGACTTCTTTAGAGAGTGAAGCGATCTCCTGGGGCGAATAAAGGTAATTGTAACGGGACTCCCGATCCCCTTTCCACCACTCCTGTGCGTTTCTCCCGTGGAAGCGGAAGTAGCCCAGTTTGGCTGTCAATGGCACATCGCCAAGAGATGTCTTGAATTTGGGCTCATCGATCATGCACCAGGCTACGTCGTAACTGTCTAGCAGCTTGAAGGTATCCGGTGAGTCGGTCCAGCTTTTATGCCGTAGCTCCACCGCTAGGGGGTAGTCTCCGAATTGGCGGACCAAATCTTCGAGGTATGTATAAGATGCCTCGTCGTTCTTGAAGCTTGGCGGGAACTGAGCGAGCAAACAACCCAGTTTCCCGGCTTCGGCTAAAGGATCCAATCCAGCCTTGAAGTTATCGAAATCCTCGAGGTCAAGTATAGCTTTTTTCCCGGTTGCCTCTTCGAACATTTTAGGATGGGTGAACTTTTGGTACAGTTTGGCGGTGAAGACAAAGTTAGAAGGGGTTTTTTTTGCCCAACTACGCGTGACATTAGGAGCAGCCGGGCGGTAAAAAGTGCTGTTTACCTCGACGGTATCGAAATATCTCGAGTAGAACTCAAGATGGTCGACTCTTTTCCCCTTTGGGTAAAAAACTCCGTCCCAGCGCCCATCGCCTGTGGGATAAGACCAGCCGCTAGTGCCGATGCGGATCATAGTCCCTCCCTTCTCATAAGCTCTTACTTGCAACAAGATTAACATCATGGAAAGTCGGCTACAAGCTAAAAAAATAGGAAGGCCGCGTATAGCAGCCTTCCCACCATTCTTCAGGATGCTCTCAAAGGAAACAGTGGCTAACTACTGCCTCGAGGAACCCCTGATCTGCTCGAAGCAACTGCTGCAGTATACCGGCCGATCATTCCTCGGCAGGAACGGTACAGTTGCCTCGCCCCCACACTGCGCGCAGATCACCGTGTGCATCTCACGGGAATCGCGCCCCGCACGTTCGCGACGTCTTGCCGCACGGCAAGCAGGGCATCGCTGGGGCTCGTTCATCAGCCCCTTTTCAGCGAAAAATTCCTGCTCTCCAACCGTGAACACAAACTCTTGTCCACAATCGCGACATCGCAGGGTCTTGTCCGCAAAGCTCAATTTCTCTGACCCCCTTCGCAAGTTGAGAAGATTGGTCACAGTTTAGCCTCTGCTAGATCCGCGCGCGGGTTGCCTTGCCGAGGAACCAGGACTAAGGGCCGCCGGGCCGCGTTCGCCTAAACTTGCGCCGGCGCAACAATAGCAGATTAGAATGAAGCATGCAAGCTTTTTGTTATCGATTTGGACTTTTTTTATTGCTGTAAATCGACCCCAATATCTACTTGTACTAGATAGTTGTATATCAGTACAACGCACCGCAGATAGCGTGGTTGATGTTTATTGATCTGCTGTGCAGTTGCCAGTGCAGCGCGTAACCATCAAGTTGGTACAGATTGACATCTATTATCGCTACCATTAAGCTACGAGAGCGGCACAACGAAATAAGGAGAGTTACTTGGAGCACCATAGGACCGTCCTCGACCACGGCCTGCGAGTGGTCACCACCCCCATGCCGCATTCCAGATCTGTTAGCGTTTCGGTCTTTATTGGTTCCGGCTCCCGCTACGAGCCGGCCGAATTAGCCGGGATTTCCCACTTTGTAGAACACATGCTCTTCAAAGGCACCTCTCAGCGACCTTCACCAAAAGAGATCTCCGAGGCTATCGAAGGTGTCGGCGGGATCCTTAACGCTGCAACCGACAAAGAGCTCACCGTATACTGGTGCAAGGTTCCGGCACAGCATTTCGATCTCGCAATGGATGTCCTCTCTGATAATATCCTGCATTCCAGATTCGACCCTCTAGATGTCGAGAAAGAACGTTCCGTCATCATTGAGGAGTTGAACATGACCTTAGATAGCCCCTCAGATCTGGCGAACCTGATGATAGACGAGGTGATGTGGCCTAATCAGCCTCTTGGGCGCGATACAGCCGGCACTAAGGAATCGATAGCGAGCATATCTAGGGAAGACTTATTCTCCTACCTGTCCAGCCATTACGGACCGGGTAACGCTGTCATCTCTGTGGCCGGCTTAGTCACACCTGAACAGGTGGAAGAGGCAACAGCACGATACTTCGGAGGCTGGCGACCAGTGCCTACCATGCCCTGGTACCCGGTGTTAGAAGCCTCCCCTGGCCCGAAGGTCAACCTCAAATCCAAAAAAACAGAGCAGGCGAATTTTTGCCTGGGAGTCTACGGGGTAGATTCGGAGCACCCGGACAGATATGCCCAGGATGTAATGAACACCCTTCTGGGCGAAGGCATGAGTTCGCGGCTTTTCCTCCAGATAAGGGAGAGGTTAGGGCTCGCCTACGACGTTCACTCCTACGTCAACCATTTCAGAGATACAGGATCCCAGGTAGTTTTTGCAGGAGTCGATCCAAGAAAAACAAATCAAGCGATCCAGGCTATTCTTGCGGAGTTATCGAGGTTTCGGGATGGAGTCCCCGAGAGTGAGCTAACTCGTGCTAAGGAATCGATGAAAGGGCGCCTCCTCCTGCGATTGGAGGATACGTCACGGGTCTCGTCATGGACCGGTGCGCAGGAGCTACTGAGAAACAGCATCATGACTGTGGATGAAGCGGTGAGTATCATCGACTCCATAAGTTCAGAGGATATCCAGCGCGTGGCCTGCAACCTGTTCGTCAGGGAGAACCTCAATCTCGCTATCGTAGGGCCTTACCGAAGCGAAGGTCGATTCACAAGCCTCTTAAACCTCTGAAAGACATGCGCCCTGGCGGCCTGGGGTAAGCCCAAGTTTCCGGAAAAACGCTGATCTCGGCGCCTGGCCATAAATGGACCAGGCTGAGACGCTCAAGGACGCTAATGGTCGTTAACAAAATAAACCGACATTGCATCCAAAACAACGTAGGGGCCGCAACGCTGTGCTCGCTCGCGTTGCGCACCGTGCCCGCCCGGTGCCTCGTGGGATGGTGCTGACGTACGTGGTACCGGGCCGGCAGGGTGTGACGCTGCGCTCGCTCGCGTCACACGGCCCCTACGATGCTGTTGTACGATTATTTAGTCAACGGCCATAAGCGCCCTATTGATAGGTGTGGCAGGGGAATGGCCGATACCCAACGTTACCGGTTCAATGCAAGGCGGCAGGGGACAAGCCACCTGCCCTACGGTACGGTGCCTAGCCCGGTATACCGGGCTTGAGCGTCTCAGACCGCTGCTTGAGCGGTGGGCGACGGGTACAAAAATCGAGCCCGGAAATGTGGACCGCACCTAACAGCCTGCTTCGGATATCCAGGAAATGATGATATGTTCACTGACATGCTGAGCTGGCAGAATCACGCCGGCTTTGGCCTCCGTTCCTGATAGCATCAACACTACGCTCGAGTTAGTGGACGAGGGGCGAGGCATCGCCCCTTACGTAATTTGGCTGCGATAGAAGTCTATCTGACGAAAAAGGGCTCTACGGATCGTATCGTTACTTTCGTAGCCGAAGAAAAGGAGCGGGCGCCTTGTCTTTTATTACATTTAGCCTTATTATCTAGCAGCCATCTATCTTAAACTGGCCTTTGGCGTTTATCATGTCTCTTTCAGTTGATCGCCCAAGGGGCACCTCCCCTTTAGATATTTCCGTATACCCCGACAGTAAAGAGCTGTCTATCTGGGTAGTCCCCCATACCCACTGGGACCGCGAGTGGTACCTGCCCTTCGAGCAGTTCAGAATCCATCTCGCTAGATTGATGGATGATCTCCTGGACGCGCTCGAACAAAACCCATCCCTGGTGTTCACTCTCGACGGCCAGGCGATATTGATCGAAGACTATCTCGAAATACGGCCTGAGCAGGAGGCTAGGCTGCGACGCCTCATCGCCAAGGGTCGAATCGCGATTGGTCCTTCCTATGTCCTGCCGGACGAGTTTCTTACGGGGCAGGAGTCCCTGATCCGGAATCTGCTCATTGGGCGGCAGAGCTGTATCCGTTACGGAGGCACCCCCATGGCTGCCGGTTATGCTCCGGATACATTTGGCCACGTTTCCCAGTTGCCCCAGATTCTCAAAGGATTCGGAATCGATAGCTTCATATTCTGGCGTGGGCTTGGAGACGAGATCGACCGATTGGGAGCGTTATTCTGGTGGCAGGCTCCGGATGGCAGCCGCGTGCTGGCAGTTCGGCTATTGGAGAGTTACGCCAACGGACGAGACCTAGGCCGTTGGACAAAAAGAGATGGCTGGATGCTGGATAACCCCGAATTGTGGCCAGATATGGCAGCAAGCCGGATTTCGGAGTTCCTGGATCGTTGGAAGCCAATTCTCCAGCGTACCGGATTGCGGCACATATTGCTTGGCAACGGAGTGGATCACCAGCCAATACAACGTGACCTCCTCGATATGCTCGACGCCTGCAAGCGGCGATTCCCCGATGTGAGTTTCCGCATCGGCACATATACCGATTATGTTGATGCAGTTCGCGACGATCCAGGGCTCCTGGAAACGTTCTCCGGGGAGCTCGTTGGTGGTCGAGAAGCCTGCGTGGTCAGAGGTGTCAACTCTACCCGTATCTATCTGAAGCAGGCTAACGAGGCAACGGAAAGATCGGTGCTTACTGCAGAAACCTTAGCGTCGTTCGCGTACCTTAAAGCGATAGCTGACCAAACGATCAATAACAACCACTCGGCAAAGGGATCGGTAATTAGCTATCGCTATCCTAGAAACGAGCTTCGTCTAGCATGGCGGGAGCTACTCCGCAACCAACCCCACGACTCCCTACCGGGCTGCTCGCTGGACGATGTCCATATCGATATGCAACAGAGGTTTCGCGCTGCGCAGCAGATAGCCGAGCAGGTTCAACGCGATGCACTGGCGTTTTTAGCTGGTCGAACTGCGCCCATTAAACCGTGGGAAGATAACATCGAGAAATGTAGCCTAATCAACACTCTCCCGTGGTCTCGCAGAGCTGCCATTGAACTCCCCTTGCCTCCGGATCTGCAATCTGCAGGTAGCCTGGTAGCAGAAACCGCCCACGGTTCATTGCCCGTTCAGTTATTCGGGCCACCTGGACGGCGCCGAGCTATCGTCGTCATTGAA
>JBMNNU010000337.1:0-3741 GCA_050942695.1 Chloroflexota bacterium | reverse complement strand
AGTCTTGCAATATGGGTACCTGCGGCGCCTGCACCGTTCTGTTGGACGGAGATCCAGTTTACTCCTGCCTGCTGCTGGCCATCGAATGCGAGGGCCGCAAGATAGAGACCATCGAGGGGCTGGAGAAAGAGGGAAAGCTCCATCCCATCCAGGAGGCCTTCATCGAGACAGATGCCTTCCAATGCGGCTTCTGCACCTCAGGTCAGATCATGGCGGTAAAAGGGCTTCTAGATGACCACGACGACCCTACTGCCGAGGAGGTCAAGAGGGCGATATCAGGGAACATCTGCCGGTGCGGCGCCTATCCAAACATCGTCAAGGCAGCCCTGCTGGCTGGAGAGCGGATCAGAAAGGGCGAGAAGTTACATGGCCAGAGTAGTTAACACTCAGATTGAGCAGGAAGGCCACGTCATCGAGGAGAAAGTAGTGGTCGATGGCTCCGAGCTAGCCGTCTGGCCCCCGGATACCGAGTTCGATGTTGTCGGGAAATCGGTCCCCAAGGTCGATGGCTACCAGCGAGTAACCGGCCGAGCCACCTATACCTACGATGTTCACTTGCGAGGGATGCTCTGGGGCAAGGTGCTCCGTTGTCCACACGCCCACGCAAGGATCAAAAAGGTCGATACATCCCGCGCCCAACTGCTGCCCGGGGTGCGGGCCGTTCTCAGCCACGTCAACGCCCCGGCGATACGATGGAAGGACGGCCAACTGCTGCTGGACACGGTAGCACGTTACCAGGGATACGAGGTGGCGGCGGTGGCGGCCGACGACGAGCTGACCGCTCAGGATGCGCTGGGGCTAATCTCTGTGGAGTACGAAGTACTGCCCTTCGTCATCGATCCCGAGAAAGCTCTGCAGCCAGACGCACCCAAACTACACCCCGAGGGCAACCTTGTAGGGGGCCAGCCGCGGGTTTACCAGCGGGGTGACATGAACCGTGGTTGGGCCGAGGCTGAGGTCGTCGTCGAGGAGAGCTTTCGCACCCAGGGTGCTCAGCAGAACCCTCTGGAGCCGCACGGCACCGTAGCCCAATGGGATGGGGAATGCTTGACGGTATGGGACTCGACCCAGCACGTGTTCGGCGTGCAGTCGGAACTGGCCGAGATGCTGGGTATCCCTTTGAATCGGCTTCGAGTGATATGCGAGTACATGGGGGGCGCATTTGGAAACAAGCAGCAGGTGGACAAGCAGACGCTCCTGGCGATACTGCTCGCCCGTATGACAGGCCGGCCTGTGAAAATAATGCTGGATCGCTCGGAGGAGAATCTAGTCGGTGGCCACAAACACCCGACCCTCCAACGGATCAAAATTGGCGCCCGCAAGGATGGCACCCTGACGGCGATACATCTCCACGCGGTTGTTCCCGTTGGCGCCCATGGCAGCAGCAGCGTCGTCGAGGGGCCGGTGAAGGAGCTGTACAACTGTCCCAACGTGCGTACAGAGCATTACACCGTGCGCACCAACGTAGGTCCTGCAAAGGCGTTCAGGGCTCCGGGTTATACCGAAGGAACCTTTGTCCTGGAATCCGCCATAGATATCCTGGCTGAACGGCTGGGAATGGATCCGCTGGAGCTTCGGTTGAAGAACTACGCGGATAAAGACCAGGTTTCCGGCCGCGATTACTCAGCTAAGAACCTTCGCGAGGCGTACCGGTTGGCGGCGGAGAAGATAGGTTGGAGTTCTCGTACCCATAACGGCGCTCCAAGAACTGAGGCTCACCTGCCCTTCATTACGAAAAAGAGGGGGATAGGCATGGCGAGCCAGATATGGGGTGGTGGTGGAGGGCCACCAGCCTATTCCGTCGTAAAGGTGAACGCCGACGGAACCGCCCAGGTATTGACGGGAGGCCAGGACATAGGCACCGGCACCAGGACCGGTCTGGCACAGATAGCGGCCGAGGCGTTGGGTTTCCCACTGGAGCGGGTACAGGTGTCTGTTGGAGACTCGCTGAGCGGGTACTACGCGCCGGTCAGCGCCGGCAGCAGGACGTTGGCATCCATTGGCCCGGCGGTAAGAAGCGCAGCCGCGGATGCTCAACAACAGTTGATCGTTATGGCGGCGGAGCTGTTCAAGCTTCCCACGGAGCGGGTCAAGATCAGCGAAGGCTTTGCCATCGACACCGAAGCACCGGATCAGCGCAAGTCGATAGCTGAGATCCTCTCCACATTCAACCACCCCATGGTTATAGGCAAGGGATCGCGAGGTCCAAACCCCAACGGCTACGCACTCAGGACCTTTGGCGCTCAATTCGCCGAAGTAGAGGTGGACGTGGACACGGGGCAGGTTCGAGTGCTGCGGGTTGTTGCCGTCCACGACATTGGGCGAGTCGTCAACCCCAAATTGGTGCAGAGCCAACTGGAGGGGGGGATCATCCAGGGAATAGGCTACGCTTTGACCGAAAAGCGTCAGATGGATAGCCAGACCGGGCGGGTATTGAACCCCGATTTTGAGGAGTACCTGGTCCCAACGTCTATGGATATCCCGGATATCGATGCGACCGCCCTGGGTCAGGTGGACCCACACAGCAACAATGTGGGTTCGAAGGGGGTGGGAGAACCTCCAATTATTCCCACCGCCCCGGCTATAGCCAACGCGATCTACAACGCCACGGGCGTACGATTGACCAGCATACCCATGTCTACCTACCAGTTCCTGCGTGGGAGGTCTACTAAACAATGAGAGCGTTTGAGCACGTAAACGCTGCATCGGTAGATGATATTCTGGCAACCCTCGGCGAGGATTGGCAGACTCGCATCATCGCCGGGGGCACCGATCTGCTTCCACTGATGAAGGAGCAGATCATCGCCCCATCGCGGCTGGTCAATATCAAGAACGCGCCCGATCTAGTTCGATTCGACTTCAATCCGGATAACGGGTTGACTGTGGGGGCAGTGGTCACCCTGGATAAAGTGGCGCGCAATCCCGCAGTTCAGCAGTACTACACGGTGCTGGCCGAGTCGATCGGTGTATCTGCCTCACCACAACTGCGCAATATGGCAACCCTGGTTGGAAACCTCCTTCAGGCCAGCCGCTGCTGGTACTTCAGAGGTCCTTTCTTATGCTGGTTGAAAGGTGGGGAAAAGTGCTATGCCGCCAGCGGCGAAAATCGCCTCCACGCTATCTTCGGCCACAGCCGATGTAACTCAGCCCACCCATCGGACCCGGCGCCGGCCTTAATAGCCCTCGGTGCTAAAGTGACTATTTACCGCCAAGGGGGCGAGAGCAGGTCGGAGTCATTGGAAAGCTTTTTCGCACTACCTACAGACGAGCGCCGGAGAGAGACGGTCTTGCGGCCCGACGAGATCGTGGTGGATGTGCTGTTGCCTCCGCAGCCCGCAGAGGCTCATGGAACCTACCTGAAAGCCATGGCTCGAGAGACCTGGGCTTTCGCCCTGGCGAGCGTGGCGGTCCACGGGGTGTGGGACGGGCCGGTGGCCCGAGAGATCAACGTAGTGCTTGGGGGCGTGGCTCCCATCCCCTGGCGTTCACGTGAGGCCGAGGACGTCGTTAGAGGCCAGCCGATAGACGGTAATCTTGCCCGTCGAGCGGGGGAGGCAGCCGTTGCCAACGCCCGCCCCCTGAAACAGAACGGGTACAAGGTGGAGTTGGTTCGCACCTTGGTGGAGCGAGCCCTGCTTACCGCTTCAGCTCCCACCAAGCGCAAACGCCGTTCAGCGGCAGCGTAAAATTGTAGCCGTGACTCTTGTGGGCTACAAGAGGCTTACTGGGTCTACATCAAGG
>JBMNNU010000336.1:0-3758 GCA_050942695.1 Chloroflexota bacterium | reverse complement strand
TGGCGTTACACAAGGTGACCTTGATACCAGGCGATGGAACTGGCCCCGAGATAGTGGAAGCAGCGCGTAGAGTTCTAGAAGCTACAGGTGTGCAGTTCGAATGGGATTTGAAACAAGCGGGCAGGGTAGCGTTAGAACAGAGTGGTTCTCCTTTACCTGAAGATGTGATCGCTTCCATCAAACAAACCAGGGTAGCTTTGAAAGGTCCTGTGACGACACCGGTTGCAAAGGGATTCCGGAGCGTAAATGTGGCTCTACGACAAGCCCTGGGATTGTTTGTCTGTTTGAGGCCCTGCAAAAGTTACAAAGGCGCTCGCACTCGTTACGACAACGTCGACCTGGTAGTGATCCGAGAGAACACGGAAGACCTGTACGCTGGCGTAGAGATTCAGAGAGGGACGGAGGAGGCATCGCATCTTAGAGAGTTACTTCGTGAGAAGAGGATCGGCCAGATCCCTGAGGATGCGGGCGTCGGCATCAAGTGGCATTCTGTTACCGGCACCAAACGGCTGGTAAGGTGGGCGTTTGAATACGCGCGAACAAACCGCCGGCGAAAAGTAACAGCCGTCCATAAAGGGAACATCCTTAAATTCACAGATGGGCTATTTCTCCAGGTAGCCAGCGAAGTAGCGAAGGAGTATCCTGACATAGCCTTCGACGACAGGATAGTGGACAACATGTGCATGCAGTTGGTCCAGAAGCCGGAGCTGTACGATGTGCTGGTTCTGCCCAACCTGTACGGTGATATTGTTTCCGACCTGTGCGCCGGGTTAGTAGGAGGGTTGGGCTTGGCTCCCGGCGGCAATTACGGAGAGGGTGACGTTGCCATTTTCGAGCCGACCCATGGCAGCGCCCCCAAGTACGCGGGATTGAACAAGGTGAACCCATCGGCTACCATTCTGTCTGGCCTTCTTATGCTGAGGCATCTTAAGGAACACGACGCAGCCAACCGGCTAGAGATGGCCTTCGCATCCGTTCTGGCAGAGGGTAAAAACGTCACCTACGACATCAAAAATGACCCCAATGATCCCTCGGTGGTGGGCACTTCCCAGTTTGCGGATGCGATCATCGCCAGAATGAGGGAGATCTAGCAGTTGTCCTAAACGGTGCGGTTTGCTAAAATATTGCTAGCAGGTTCGGAGCGCTGCTGGAATGTGGATTGCTCGCCTGTATCTAGCGGGGTTTGGGATGCCCCAAAATCCCATAGTCGACTAGCCGACGTAGCTCAATTGGCAGAGCAGCGGTTTTGTAAACCGCCGGTTGCGGGTTCGAGTCCCATCGTCGGCTCCAATATGTCGGGGTCTGGAGGATATCCAGACCCCATTTTTGTGTCCTCAGGGGTTTTGGGGAGGATGCGGAGTCGGGGTGATGCATTTGTTGATGCATTACTTTGCACAGGACTTTACGCGGGACTCAATAGCCAGCCTAGCTTGTCCACTGCCTCGCGGTGCAGCTCGTCAACGTCGTCGACATAGGTGCTGGCGGTGAGGGCGATGCTGGTGTATACCATGATCGCCTGGATCACCCGGATATCGACTCTGAACGAGTGGAGTAGGGTACCGACGGAGTGGCGGAGACCGTGGGGGGTTACTCTGGGAAGGCCGGCCAAGGCCTCCAGATCGTCGATAAGCTGCTCGACGGCGCGGGGCTCACCTGGCAGAGCATCACGACCGACAGGGCGGAACATATCCGGTGCGTGCTGGGAGCGACAGCACCACCGAGGGGCGTGGTCTTCCGGCTGGCGATTTCCTAGCCGCCCAGGTCCGCCGGCACCGGCTCGGCTGCTACTGATGCGGTGCACCCTGGCCTGTGGAGGAGCAACAGCGCCAGGAGCGCGAGGGGCTGGACCACTCCGAGCAGGCCCATGAGCCACCACGAGTAGGGTGGGCCGAGGTGAGCGGCTAGGCCGACGGCGAGCATGGCGGGGGAGGATGCCAGGAACGCGAGGAGGGTCGAAAGGCGCCCCTTTTGCCAGACGGAGAGCAGGTAGGGCAGGGCGATGGCGGCGTAGAAGGCCCAGGCGGTAGGGAGCATCAGCATCGGGGCGGCCCCCCAGGCCTTCGGCTCGGCTCTGACCAGGAGCGCCAGCGCGGCCAAGACGATCACCCCGAAGGCGGCGTACCCAGGCATCCCAAACAGGGAGAGTACGCCGAAGGGCGAGATATTGATGGGCGTGTGCCTGTAGATGGCGTTGACGGCGGGGAGCACCTCCGTCCAGTAGCGAACCATCCCGCCGGGGCCGACTACCAGCAGCCCGAGGACCTGAGAGGCCAGGAACACAGCCGCCGCGGCTGCGATCAGGCGGAGGCGCCGCCGCAGCAGGTAGGGCACGAGGATGAGGGCGGGGTAGAGCTTGATGCTTGCCGCCAGCCCGAGGAGCAGTCCCGCACGGGCATCGCGGCCGCGGTCGGCCTCGCGCCAGCCCAGGACGGCAAGGGCGAGGATCGCGGCTTCCCACTGGCCGATAGCGAGGGTAGCGAAGAGGGGCGGCCAGGCCATGATGGCCAGACTGCCTGGCCATCCGAGACCAAGTTGGCGGCCAGTCACGTAAACGATCAGGACGCCGATCCCGAGCCAGATGAGAGATGCCACCTCGTAGGGCAAGGCGGCGAATGGCAACGCCATGAGGAGGAGAGCGGGCGGATGCGGGGACGGATGCGGGAAGATGCCAGCCTGGGGCAGGTAGACGGACGCCAGGGTGTCTATGGAGGCGAGCGGGTCCAAGCCGTTTTGGAGGGCGCTTGCAGTGAGCCAGTCCTGTTGGAAGTCGGTCGTGTAGACCCGCGGCGGCAGGTTACGGATAACGCAGCCAATGATGGCGCCGATGCCTATGCCGATGGCCAGGCGTTCGACGCGCACGGTCCGGACATCGCTACGGAGACGGGCGAGTACCGACATGGTGCTACCTCCTGGCTGTAGATCATAGCACATCTCATCCAACGGTTGGCCCTTACAGCTTGCTGGGTTTTCGGTTGCAGAGTGTTGAGGAAGGGGAGCATGAGCAGACTCATTCTCGCGATATGTCCGACTAACCAGGATCGCAACCCCGTTGCAGGAGGCGGCTCCGAGATGGCCCGTATCGCATCACTGGCCGCGGCCACCCTCACAGCGGCGGCACGGGTTCGGGATCGTGGCCGGGGTGTTCACCGCCACGCTGGAGAGCGCCGACTCCCCCCGCGGCTCGCTGTCCGGCCTGATCGCTCAGCAGTAGGCGGCAGCGGACTGGATAGCCTCGGTGAGGCAACCAGGAGACCTCGCTGTGAGCCTCAACCTGCACAGCGACTCCGGCAACTATCGCCACTGTGGATATTACTATGATGACCAAGGCACGGTGAGCGAGTGGCTGGGGCGGGGGGCGTTGGCAGAGGCTGTCAAGCACTGCTTCCGAAGGGTGGGTGCTATGCGTAGACTATTCCGGCTACGCCTTCGCGCGGTTGGTGCGGCACGTCGCCTGCCCGGTGTTGCTAAAGATGGGCGCTCACACGATGCCAGCAGATGTGGCATCGGTGCGGGACCACGCCCAGGAGATTGCCCACACGCTGATGAGCATGATGGCTGGCTTTTTCGGCATCGCTACCACGCCACCGCTGAATACGAGCGAGTTGGGACAGTACGCGGTCTGGAGCCTGGCGCCGCTCGATAATGGCGAGGATCATCGAGACATTATGGCGTTCAGAAAAAACCTGGTAGCGCTGGGCTGTGCAGATGCCCCCTACCGGTACGGCTCTCCAGCTAGTTAATGTCCTCGGAGCCGGAGT
>JBMNNU010000335.1:0-3761 GCA_050942695.1 Chloroflexota bacterium | reverse complement strand
ACTTTAACTACCCAACATTGTGCACTAATTGGTCCTGGCAGCACAAGGACAGGGGCAGCCCAGGATGAGCCCCAAGTCTCCGGAAAAATTGCTGATCTCGACGCCTGGCTATAAATGGGCCAGGCTGAGACGCTCAAGTATGCTAAAGCGCCCTCTTGATATGGTCGGTTATTAGCCTGGTTATGATCGTTGCCGATTAAATCGTACGTATCCGTCGTGGCCCTTCAGGGCCACGAATCAATAAGAATATTTTCGTAACGATCATTACCGGGCTTGAGCGTCTCAGCCCGCTGCTTGAGCTGGCGATGGGCTTTCAAATCTGCCTGGCGCGTTTCATGCTCGAAGGCCAACGGCAATAATCATTTCACTTCGCCTATCGGCGGAGAGGAGGCTGGAGTTGGCTGGAGTCCAAGCAAAAAAGGCGCAGCTACATCAGATACTTCCTGATTTCTCGCTCCCTTCTATACAAGGTGAGCAGAAGAGCATTCGAGAGTTCAAGCAGAAATCCAATCTGGTGGTGATCTACCTGGATCTAAACAGGTGTGGAGACTGCGTAGACTACCTTCGGGAGTTCGCCGATAATTTCAACATATATAGCGGGTTGGAGACGCAGATCCTGGCTGTGGTTCCAATGTCGCTTTCCGAATTGCAATCGAGGGTTGGCAACATGGGGCTGCCTTTCCCGGTGCTGTCCGATGAGCAGGGAGAGGTGGGGGTATTGTATCTGGCCAATTCTCCGATTCCGAACCCGTCGGGGGGGGTGTTCGTGGCGGACCGTTGGGGAGAGCTACGGATGATGAGCTTCGGCCAGAGCGCGAACGACCTGCCGAACCAGCAGTCCGTTATGGATTGGCTCAGCCTGATCGAGACGGAATGCCCGGAATGCGGCCCTGGAGACGAGGCTTTTCACAAGGCATTGGGCGAATAGCTATTAGCCATCAGCTATCAGCAGTCAGCTATCAGCATCGCTGAAAGCTGATGGCTGACAGCCGAGCGCTAAATATTGCGAAGGGAGTCGACCCCCGAAGTCAGGAAGTAGATCCCGAGGATCAGTAGGAAGCTGCCGCAAACGGCGAAGACAACTTTGTATATTCTGGGTGTAAGAAGCTTGCGACCGGCGGCTACAGCCGAGCCAACGGCTGTAAGCCATCCAAAGTCCGCCGCCAGGTGGCCCAGGTAAAAGGCGAGAATGCCGATAGCGCCGAATTTGAAGGCGAGCAGCAGTTGAGCGGCACCTACGGTAGCCCACCAGAGAACCCAGTAGGGGTTAGCAACGCTGGTTAGAGCTCCGGCGAGAACGGGGCCTATGCCGCCGACGCTCCCCTGCTCGGATACAGACAGATCGGAGGGCGCTGGGGCGCGGATCATCCCAGCGCCCATGTAGAGGAGGCACAGACCTCCCAGCACGCCTATCAAACCTGTTACCAGGGGCAACTGCAACACCTGACTCAAACCCAGCGTAAGGGCTATCACCAGGGTCCCCTCGACGACGCCGTGGCCAAGGGAGACCAGAGGTCCAGCTACGTGGCCCCGTTTCATCGCCTGGGCGATGGTCATGGTTAGTACCGGCCCTGGCATCAGAGCGCCGGAAAGCCCCACCAAGAAAGATGTAAAAAAGAGGGCCACGATTTCCATGGGCGGCATTGTAGCCTCTAATGTGACTTAGCTCAAGCGAGTGTTGATTCCGTTCGCAATTACTGAGGCTGCATCAGCGGTTCAGTTTTAGTTCTATCCAATCAGCTACTTGCATCTGTACCTCTGGGTCGTGCTGGGCGCTTTTGTGGCTCCCACCCTCCAACAGCCAGAGCTCCCCGGACTCGCCTGCGGCATCCAGCAGCTTTTCACTCAATTGGTAGGGTATCGTCTCATCCCCGCGGCAGTGGACCAAAAGTAGCGGCCGAGGAGCGATGCGCTTCACCGAGTCCATTACGTCGTGCCGCTGGAGATGGCGGGTGAATCCCTGGCGGTTCAATCGAATGCGATTGGCCAGATCTCGAACCGCGGCCTCGAAAGCCGGGTCCTTCTCCCACTCCAGTCTCAGCGACTCGTGGGCCGGGCAGATCGCCACCACGGCATGGACGAGGTCGCTGGTAGCTCCTGCGTGGATCGCCATTTGGCCTCCCAGGCTGGAGCCTCGTACCGCGATGCGGGAGGGGTCTACTTCGGGACGGCCGGCTAGATACTCCACTGCGGCCGGGAGATCGCTCGTTACACCGTCGTCCAACTCCCCCTCGCTCTCACCGTGTCCGCGCAGATCGAAGGTGAGAACGGCGAAGCCCCGTGCCTGTAGTAGCCGTGCAAAGTCGGCGTGGTTTTCTTTCTGGCTTCCCAGGCCGTGGCAAACAGCTACGCCAGGTGATTTGGAGTTGTCTGATTCACCTTCCGGTAGGTATAGATGGCCGGCAAGGTGGATATATCCATTTGGGATGGAAACAGATACGGGGCCGGTTAGCCCTTCTTGTTGCACCGGCGCTTCAGCCTCCCTTCCGGTTTATTCTACTAGCTTAGCTACCGGCAAGAAAAGCCAATGCCGCTTGATGGCTCGATAACGGCTTCCTTTCCCGGTGTCGTATGATCCCGAACAGGAACTGTCGCTCTTCCACCCCGGTGAACTCAACTCTTGAGGTGTGGGACAGGTGCATATAGATCGGTTTTAGAGCGCTGGCCAAAACATCGGGACTACGACTTTCAAAGCTGTCTACCCTGCGGCCTTCATCTAGGACGGTGACCTCTACAATCCGAGACGTGCGATACAACCGCTCCAGGCCAAACGGCTGGATAGTGGGTTGGTGAACGTCGGCGGTGCGCCACATATCGGTACCCTCCTTTCGAGTATCGTGTCGGGAGTCTGGGTTAGTTAGGTACTCCCTGTACGGTACGTCTCGCTCCGTATGATAATAGTAGTGAAAGCGGGGTAATCGATACATGGGAAAGCTTAACCATCCAGCCCATTGCAGCTAATGACTTTAGCTGTTTTTAGGGTTAGGCTTTGTAATTTTAAGTTGTTTGGCGGGGCGGTTAGAACCCCGAAAGAGGCCGGAAAGCGGTGCATTATTGGATGCGTAGACAGCCGAACAATAGCTTGACTAATACCGATGATGCGTTACATAATTGCGTTCTCTAAGATACTTGGGTCGACTGCCCTTGAAGCATCGACAGCAGTTATGTTAGATTTCAATATGATCTAACTTATCCCCTTTCGAATTGCCGGCTCGTTGTGGGTCGGCTTATAGTTATTAGGAGGAAAAAATGGCGTCCGAACCGTATGCCTACTTTAATGGCGATTTCGTTCCTTTAAGCGAGGCGAAGGTAAGTATTATGACCAACGCCTTCAACTACGGCACGGGCTGCTTCGAAGGTATACGGGGCAACTGGAACGCCAAAGAGGAGCAGCTATACATATTCCGGATGAAGGAGCACTATCAGAGGATCCATAGAAGCTGCAATATCCTCCGGATAAAGCTGCCCTATAGTGTCGATGAGCTGTGCGACATCACCCTCGAGCTGGTGAGGCGGAACGGCCACCGTGAAGATATGTACATACGCCCGCTGGCCTACAAGGCCGGCACGGTCGTAGGCGTCAAGCTGCACGGCGTGGAGGACGGCTTTACCATGTTCACCGTGCCCTTTGGAGACTACCTGGACTCCAGCAACGGGATTCGATGCGGAACCGTAAGCTGGCGCCGCGTGGACGATTGCGCGATCCCGGCCAGGGCCAAGGTGACCGGGCTCTATATCAATAGCGCGCTGGCGAAGACCGA
>JBMNNU010000334.1:0-3777 GCA_050942695.1 Chloroflexota bacterium | reverse complement strand
ATCGATCCGCTTGTACGGTATGAGCCTGGAGACCACAAGATAGTAGTCGTCCTGGGTATCGGAGATATTGAAGGACTCCGTTCCCACCGGCGGATAAATAACAGAGGATTCACGCCGATAGTACTTCGCTACCCTCGCGGCTACAGTGCGAGAGATAGTGGCGAAGTGGTCAACCCCATCTGCGGTAACTCTATCCCATAACCGAAGCCAGTTCATGAAAACCGGCAATACTAAGCGTATGTGTTTGCCGAACCGTTCACGCTGAACATACTCCCGGTAGTTCCAAACCCATCGCATAGGGGTTAGGCAGTAGCATAGATGCAGTGTTGACGGGGGTGTGACTACCCCTTTGCACCAGGCGCTGCTGTTGCTGATCACCAAGTCGTACTGGCTCAGGTCGAAGCTCTCGAATGCCAGAGGGTACAAAGCCATATAGATCTGATGGTGCCGCATAACGCCGGGCAGTCGTTGCATGAAAGATGTCCGGATATCCCACCGGCGATAATCCGCCGGCATGGCCGATGGATCGTAGATTGACGTGTATATAGGGGCTTCCGGAAACAGCCCATGGAGTATCTCCAGGACCCTTTCCGCTCCACCATATTGGTTGAGATAGTCGTGTATTAAGGCAATTTTCATATTTGTTATCACTGATGGCTGATTGTTCTAAAACGCTCCCCCGCAGTTGAGAACGGCCGGGATGGTGCGCAACAGGATCTTTAAATCCATCGCCAGGGACCAGTTCTCGATGTAGTATATGTCGAGCATGACCATTTCGTCGAAAGGTATCTCGCTTCGCCCGCTGACCTGCCACAGCCCGGTCATGCCTGGGGATGCCTCCAGCCGCCTCATGTGCCAATCTTCGTACTTGGCCACCTCGTGGGGGATTGGCGGCCTGGGGCCTACTAGGCTCATCTCTCCTTTCAACACATTGATCAACTGCGGCAACTCGTCGAGACTCGTCCGGCGAAGGAACTTCCCCACTCTGGTCATCCTTGGGTCCTCACGGATCTTGAAAATCGGCCCAGAGGCTTCGTTCAGCGCCATAAGTTGTGGCAACTGCTCTTCGGCATCCTTTCTCATCGATCGGAATTTGTAGCAGGTGAAGCGCGAACCTCCTTTACCGATGCGCGTTTGTCGGAACAGGACCGGGCCGGGAGAATCGAGCTTTATGCTCAGGGCGATGAGCGCCAGCAATGGGGAGAAAACCGTGAGAACACATATCGCAACTGTAACGTCCACTACCCGCTTGACCAGGAGATTCCACCCTTTGATCTGCACCTGGCTTACCGCGATTAGTGGGATACCGTTGACTGTTTCCACATCCACACGGTTGAGCCGCATCTGGTAGAGATCCGGCACAACGCGGAATTGGACCCTTTCCTTCTCGCAGAGGTCGATTATCTTCAGCATCTGATCGTGAGATGCTGCTGGGAGGGCGATGACGATTTGGTCGACCCTGTACTGGCGTACAATCTGCGGGATATCTTTGATGGTCCCAAGGTATTTAAAACGTCCGAAGTCGTTGGCTTTGACCAGGTCCACGAAGCCGATTACCCTGGCATCGACGCTTCGCTCCGTAGCGATGCTGTGCATAATTCGACGGCCAAGGTCGTTTTCTCCCCCCACCACCAGGATCCTCTTGAGCCCGATCCCTCTCCGCTGGAATGATACGGTAAGCAATTTGTGCAGGATCCGCGCGAATCCCACCGATACCATTGCAAGCAACCAGAAATAGATGAATAGAGCTCTGGAAGAGGCCGGATACTTGGTCATCGATACAGTGGCGAAGAGAATCATGACTCCAATACTGGTGGCGCTGAGGACCGAAGAGAATTCCCCGACGATAGAGCTGTTTCTCGGCAACCGGTACTGCCCCTTGAGTAAAAAAGTGATCAGCATGATGCCGCTCATAGCTATCTGAACGGGAACGTAATCCGGATAGGAAACGTCATACTCGCCTGGGATCTCCCCGCCGATCTCCAGTATGTACCGCAGGAAGTAGGCAGCGACGAAGGAGATGTTCAGGGCTATCAGATCACCGACGGCTAGGGCGACATCTAATAATGCTGTGATAACCGATTCAGCCCTGTTTTTCTTTTGAGGACTCGGGGCCGTCATAATTGGCTGGCGCGTGTCCTTATCTAACACTTTCACCTATTCAAATCCCAAATACCAATAGCAATGTGCAAGATACATGGTTCAATAGGGAGGTGACAAGGCCCGAACCGTTACTTGCTTCTTGCTATTTGTCCGTTATCTAACTCTCGATAACCTGGCGGTAAACCTCCAGCGTGCGGGCAGCCATCTTCCCCCAGGAGAATCGCGCTGCTTGCTGTAACCCCTGGGTGGAAAGCTGTCTCTGAATATCGGGGTTCTCTAAGACCGTGCTGATAGCAGAGGCCAAAGCATTTACATCCAGGGGATCTATAGTGATTGCTGCAGTTCCCACCACTTCCGGTAACGAGGATGTTGAGGAAGTTATCACTGGTGTTCCGCAAGCCAACGCCTCTAAAGGGGGTAACCCAAACCCCTCATAAAGCGAAGGGTAGATGAAGATATCTGCGCAATTATACCACAGTGGAAGCTCATTGTAAGGGATGTAGCTGGTAAAAAGGATGTCATCATGCAGGCCAAGTTGATTGACTCGCGCGAAAATCCGATCGTACAACCACCCTTTAGCCCCTCCGAGCACCAGCTTGTGCGGGATCGCTTGCTTCTTCTTGAGAATGGCGTAGGCTTCTATCAACCGTTCGACGTTCTTCCGCGGCTCTAAAGTGCCCAGATAGAGTAGATAGCTGTCCGGAAGGTTTCGCTCTGCTTTGAATCTCTGGAGGATAGACTTGTCCTCCACCGGCTTATATATCTCGTCCACTCCTAAGTGGATTGCCTGCACTTTGTCCGGAGAGACCCCAAAAAAGCGTACGACATCCTGCCGAGTGCTCTCGGAAATGGTGATAATCTTTTGGCAGCGCTGCGCTGAGAGCCGTGCCATCGTGGCGAGATATACCCGGTTCCAGCGATTGAAGGTTTCCGGCATTCGGAGAAATGAGAGGTCTAACATCGTAACTACAGATTTGGTAGGGCATAGAAGCGGTTGTACGTAGCTGAGTGAATGTAGCAGATCTAACCGCTCTCGCAGGATTACTGGAGGCTGTAGAAATTGCTCCCATAGGATGCGCACAGGAGGTCGCCAGGTGGGAAAGCGGCTTTGCTTTACCTTGAAGTGATAGGTGGCCGTAAGCTCTGGCGGCAGTTTCCAACGGCCTGTAAAAGCGACGATCTCCTCCCCTGCTTTGGCCAAAGGACGGAGATGAACTAGAAGCTGATGTATATAGCGGTTGATACCCGCCGCCCGGTAAGAGTCTGATAGGTAGAGCAGTTGAGCATTGAGACCTGCGCGCACGACGATCCCTCCAGATGCTTTGCGGGGCACAGTCTATCACAACGATAGCCGGACTTGGATGGCACCACCCCCATCAGAAAGCTCGAAAAGCTACCTTGACCGGTATTCGGCAGCCTGTTATATTCACCCCGATTAAAGATTGAATAATCTGTTTAGCAAGCGACAGCCTGGCTCCAAATTGGATAGGCAAGTATATGAAAGGCTTGAATCGTATCAGGAAGGACTGTAACGCACCCCGTATTTAATGGTTAATACATAGGGGAACAGCTATGGTAGGGAATGATGTGGAGAACCGGGGACAGAGTGATGTCCCTGAGTTGGAGATAAAATCTAACGAGGATGGTTCGGAGTCTAAGCCGGAAGGCCAGCCT
>JBMNNU010000333.1:0-3790 GCA_050942695.1 Chloroflexota bacterium | reverse complement strand
GGTTATCCGAAGAGTAGATCCGGCAAACCCCCTTAAGGCAGTCAGCTTGGTGCTTTCTGGGCATCTTGGAGGCTAGGTTTCGTAGCTTGTGTTTTTGTCAATCCGGTGTGGCCCAGATTGATACTCGGGAATGGCCCACCTTTGCAGGTTGGCCAATGTAGTTTTTCGTTAACACCCCTTTGGTTTTGACAATTCGACAATGGCCATTGCGATGATCACGAATGGCCCACCTCCGACGCGTTTTGTTGTGTCGTTCTTCTGGTTCACTTCCGGTATGTTTTCAGCAATTGTGGCTGGATGGCCTCACCTCCATTCATCAACAACGAGATCGGCCACCGCCACCGGCTCGTCGCAGTGGGGACACAGGCCGCCTCGACCCACCCGGCGACAGAAGAGCTGGCAGTCAGGGCAGCGTTGTTGGCCCAGGTATCGTGTGCCACACGACGGGCATTCATATACTGTCGATGGCCGAGTTGACCGCAGAGCATCATCTGTTAGCGGCGTGACGGGAGTTGGCGTAGAGTGGCGACATCGCCAGGCAGCTTGACGGCAGGCGTCCGGAACGAGCGCGGGCGAAGCCCGTCGCTTGCAGCAGAAGCGACGCCGGCCAACAGGGCTGAATGCGCGACTGCAGACCGGACAGACCGACTGAGTGATCGTTACGTCATCGTTACGCGACGGGGGAATACCGATACGCCGATCAGTCATGGCCTTCCAGCCTGCTATCCATCTCCTTACGCTCGTCTAGCCCTGCAGGCGATAACCAGCTTCGCCGGCCGTGCTCGCTCTGCCTCTCCAATGTCCGCCGGAAGCGATACGATTCCGTGCCCGTCTCGATGATGTGTGCCCGATCGGTGATCCGGTCCAGGAGGGCCTTGCACAGGCGGGCGTTGGGTATCACCTGGGTCCACTCCGAAAAGGGCAGGTTGGTCGTCAGGATAACAGCCGACTTCTCGGTGCGATCGGCGATCACCTGGAAGAGGAGTTCTGCTCCCGCCTCGGCCAGGGGCACGTATCCCACCTCGTCTATGGCAACGAGGTCGTAACGCTCCCAGCGCGAGAGCACACGACGGAGGCCAAGCTCCGCCTTAGCCTCCACCAACTCCCCCACCAGGGCTGCCATGGTGACAAATCGCACTCGCCGCCTCTGCCGACAGGCTGCGATGCATAGCCCAGTTAGCAGGTGTGTCTTGCCTGTTCCGCACTCCCCGATGAACACCACCGGCTCGGCCCGATCAATGTAGGTGCCTTCGGCGAGTTCTGCGATCTTCGGCGCCGAGATCACCGGCGCCTGGCCGAAATCGAACTCTTCCAGCGTCTTCACCTTCGGCAGACGGGCATCCTTAATCCGCTGTGCTATGCCGTTGCGCTCCCGCTCTTCTACCTCCGTAGCTAAGAGCGCCTCCAGGTAGTCGAGGTATCCTTGATGCCCGCGCTCGGCTTCATCCGCCAATCGCAAGCACTGCCCCGCCACCGTCGGCAGGTGCAAAGCTTTGCAGTGCTGCCTCACCGCGCTCTCCTTAAGCCGCATCGATGGCTGGCTCATCACACCCTCCCTCCAATCGAAGCTGCCGGGCGAGCAGTAAGTGGCCCAAGGTTATCCTCGAGATACTCGTCGCGGCCCATCAGCAGCAGGTCGTAGTCGCCCACCTTGGGGAGAGGTCGCTCGAAGGCGGCTAATTCTCCAACAGGCAGGGGCCCAGGACGGCTTCGCTCCAACTGGGCAGATGAGAGCAGGTAGCGTACTGCAGCCCCGTCTTTACATCCCAGGGCTAACGCCTCCTCCACCGCCACCTTTAGCCTCTCCTGCCCATGGCTGCGCCCGAGCTGCAGCAGCTCGATCATCTCCTTGGTCCCCTTACCCCGGCCATGCCGATCCATCAGCCCTGCCCAGAAGCTGTCGTAGCTCTCAGGCCACTTCCCCGCCTCTCTCCACTGCGCTAGCGGCTTGCTCCCAGCTAACGCTCCCGGCTTTCGCTCCAAGACGTCCAGGTAGTGCTCCAGGTCAAGGATCTCCTGGTTATGCCCGTAGCAGCGCTCGTGCTTGGCAACGCAACGGCCCTCGTACATAAGCTCGACGTTGCTGGCCGTGACCTTTGCCTGCACCGTCCTGCCCGCTTGGACGGGCACAGAGTAGGCGTTGGTTCGCACCTTGACGCAACCAGAGCTGTTGACCATGGGGAAGGCGGTCTCCACGAGATCGAAGTCTTCTTCGGCAAGCGGCAACAGATGGACTCGCTCGATCAGCATCGCGGCCCCCACCGTCTCCTGCCGCCCGGCGAGCACCCTAAGCTCATCCTCCCGGCAGGCCCTAAGGAGCATCTCGTTCAACTCGGCCAGGTCACGCGCCCTCGGAACTGGCACCCAGTGGTTGCGTCTGAACGTCCCCACCTCGTTCTCTACACCGCCCTTCTCGTGGGCTTCGCCGGGATTGCAGAACTCTGACTCGAAGTGCCAGTGAGATCTGAACGCCACGAAGCGGGAGGTCTCCTCTCGACGAAAGCCCCGCAAGGTGCGCTTCACGGCAGACGGCAGGTTGTCGTAGCGCAGGCGGTGGAAGACTCCCTCGAAGTAATGGAAGGCTTGCTGATGGGCCTCGAGGAATGCCTGCTGGGTGGCCCGGTAGTACGCTCGGTGGAAGGCCGCTCCGCTCGCCATGCTGCGCAGAACGAACACCTGCAGCTTACATCGCTCTTCCCCTAGCTCAGCCTCCGCCTCATACCAGTCGGCTTGGCCTTCCTCCCCCCAACTGTAGCTCTGGGGCACGAAGGTCTCTCTAGCCAGCAGTCCCAGTGCGGCCTTGCGCTCCCGCACATACTTGCGTACAGTCGACTCCGACACCGGGCACGTCGGATACTCCTTAACGATGCGCACATAGATCCGGTGGGCGGTGTGACGCTGCTTGCGGGGAGCCTTCCTGTCAGACTCCAGAATATCGTCAATGAACCCCACCAGAGGACCCAGTTTGGGCCGATTCCTCGGCACCGCCTCCTTCTCCGCAGGCACCGCGCTCCCAAGTGCCTCACGCACCATCCGCCGATGCACTCCAAACTTGCGGGCTACCCCCTGGATCGTGCCCACCCCAAACTCATACTCTCGCCGTATCTCCTCGAATAGTCCCACGCTCGCTTTCCTCCTTCGCATCGGTCCCCCTCGCGCATCTTGCTGACGCGCTCAGGGTACCCTGATTCGTTATCGAGGGTGGGCCATTCCCAAGTATCAATGTGGGCCATACAAGGCTCTCCCGCAATTGTCGGGAATTCTCTTGAAGTTGCGACCAGAGTAGCGCCCTGCTCTAAGGATTTCGTCATATTTGGCTCGGAGAGCCATTTCTCGCGGGATAGTGACCTCTCATGCCGGCTCACCGGCTAAGACCCAAAACCACAATCCCGAGAATTGCGGGTGAACCCATACAAGAGTATCGAACACAGGAGATAATTTGTGTTTGCTCGAAACCATCTCCCATAGAGCATCGAACTGCTCTTTGGTGAGATTGGAGAGGTCACCGAGTTCATCCCATCCTATAGCGATGAAGCCGCCCTCTCGACAAGCATCCCAGTTCCAGGCGTCTTTACCCGGGGCGATCTTCCAGTATCTAACAGCATTTGCGGCATCTCCATCGCCAACCATCTATGATCCTCCAAAGCAATCGTTCCACCCGCGAGATGTTCGGAGAGAAGCATAGGGCACAATGCAACCCTTGCCCTCCAGCAGTTCCTGGATGCGGGTGAGCTTGAAGTGATCCTTGGTGAGCCAGAGCCTGATCTGATCGCGGTGGGGAGCCAGGCGA
>JBMNNU010000332.1:0-3800 GCA_050942695.1 Chloroflexota bacterium | reverse complement strand
CCACATTGTCAACTTCCATCGCCACACTCTCTACCTGCGTATCCTCAAAAAACAGATTGCAGGCATTCAGCCAGAAGTGACGGGCTTGGTAGTCGAAGCCCCAGATTAGTGGTTTGATCGCTTTCGCCAACAAAGACTCCAGTGGCCGGTATCCGCCGGCTCTCGTTACTGCATTCTGTTAAATAGCGTCAATTTCAAATAGCACACTACAGGCGCACCGTCACCGGCTACATTCTTCCCTGCGAGTCCGAATTTAGGGGTGTAAGGGATTGTGTAAGTAGCGCCGATGGGATCCGGCCGGGGGTGCACCAATTTCTAAGTTGACAAAGCAAGTATACCAAAAAAGGAGAATTGGACCTAGATACGCCGTAACACGTAACAGTTCACTCTTGGGTGGATGAACTTGTCCGGACTGGCATCGATAGGCAATGGCAGCCCGCATGTTGTAGTGACGCAGACCAACCGGCACCGCTTGTTGTGCACCAACTCGGCGCTGAGTGGCAGATCGCTAGTCCTTTCGCAGAAGAGTGTGAACAGTTACCGTACCACGCTGTGATCTACTCGGTAAGGCGATCATTTGGTCCAACATCAAGAATAAGATCGCTCCACTGGAGTCGCCGCCACCGTTGTGAGACCCCAGCAAAGACCAGTAACGACACAGAGCCAACGAGCCTTGTTGCCTAGGCAAATCAACGGCTCAGTGATGAGGAGAGCGGCCATGCAAGTTGCGCGTAAGATGCTGAGGCTATTGACCATGGTACAAGCTGGATCTACTACATCTAGGCATTTACACAGGCTATAATAGTGCGACCTTCCCACAAGGAGTCGTCGTTCATGTCGGCTGAGTCTTTGCGCCCAGGGGCAGTTGTCACAGGTCCTCTCCTTCCAGAGCCTGTAGAGATCATTACCGTCTCGCAAGTTGGCAGTTCCATCAAGCTCATTGGAATGGGGCTCTCGACGCGGCAGGTCTACCAGCCAGTGCTGAGCGAGATGCAGCTATCCCAGATATCGATCTCGTCCACCGCTCAGAGTTTCGACGGCGACCCAGTCAAGTTCCGTTTGGGTATTGAGGCCATGCGCCTCGGTCTAGCATACGAGTACGACCCCTACTTTTCTCTATCAATTGCCCGCATCGATCCGCTCCCTCACCAACTTGAGGCGGTCTACGACTACTTCTTGAAGCTCCCGAGGATCCGTTTTCTGCTGGCTGATGATCCAGGTGCCGGAAAGACCGTAATGGCAGGGCTTCTCCTGAAGGAGTTGAAGGCTCGCGGGCTGGTCAAACGGATATTGATCGTGACCCCGGCCAATCTCACCTTTCAATGGCAGCGAGAGCTGAAGGACAAGTTCCGGGAGGGTTTTGAGATCGTCCGGGGAGATGTGCTTCGGGCCAACTACGGCCAGAATCCCTGGCAGGAGCGCGACCAAGTCATCACTTCCATCTCATGGGTCTCCCGCGTTGATGATGCTAAGGAGTCGCTCCTGCGCTCCCGATGGGATCTGATCGTGGTGGACGAGGCCCACAAGATGGCTGCTTACTCTGAGGAGAAGAAGACCCTCAGCTACCGTCTGGGTGAAGCCCTTTCAGAGATGACTGACCATTATCTACTGATGACCGCAACCCCCCACAAGGGTGACCCCAAGAATTTCTGCCTGTTCCTTTCCCTGCTTGATAAAGACGTGTATGGGGATGTGACGAGCCTAGAAGAAGCTATGCGAAAGAACTCAGCTCCCTTCTACCTCAGGCGCACCAAAGAGTCTCTAGTTACATTCCCTCATCCAGACACTGGTGAGATTAAGAAGCTCTTCACTAATCGAGATGTATCGACCGCTGCCTTCAGTCTGGACGGAGAGGAGTTCGACTTCTACCAGGCCCTCACTTACTACGTGGAGGACCAGTCCATCCGTGCCGCTGCGGAGGACTCGCCAGCAGGTAGGGCTGTTGGCTTTACCATGGCGATGCTGCAGCGTCGCATGGCGTCTAGCATCTATGCAGTGCGGAGAAGCCTTGAGCGCATGAAGGATCGCAGAGAGAAGATCCTTGCAGACCCGGACGCTTACCGGAAGAAGCAAATTGAGGCTAAGCTACCCGACGATTTTGACGACCTAACCGAAGAGGAACAGGATGAGATCGTTAGCCGCCTTGAGGAGGTTGTAGTCTCTATTGATCCAACATCCCTACGCCAGGAAATCGCGCGCCTATCTGCTCTCATTAGTCAGGCAAAGGCTCTGGAGAAGCGAGATGTAGAATCCAAGCTCATCAAACTCCGGAGTGTCATCACAGATCTCGGGATTTTCGACAACCCGAAAGCTAAGTTGTTGATCTTCACGGAGCACAAGGACACCCTGGATTACCTGGCTGGGGATGGTCAGGATGGTCGACCACTTGGCAAGCTACGAGAGTGGGGCCTGTCCGTCACTCAAATCCACGGTGGAATGAAGATCGGCGACCGTGACACCCCTGGTACCAGGATTCACGCCGAGCGCGAGTTTAAGGAGTCAGCCCAGATCATGGTGGCAACCGAAGCTGCCGGGGAGGGCATCAATCTTCAGTTCTGCCATTTGATGATCAACTACGACATTCCGTGGGTTCCAATACGACTAGAGCAGCGCATGGGGCGCATCCACCGTTACGGGCAGGAGTACGATTGCGTTATCTTCAACTTTGTTGCCATCAACACTCGAGAGGGCCAGGTGCTCCAGAAGCTCCTCGACAGGTTGAAGGAGATTCGCACTGAGCTAGGCACAGACCAGGTTTTCGACGTGGTGGGTGAAGTCTTCCCATCCAATGGACTGGAGAAGCTATTCCGAGATCTGTATGCACGGAAGATAGATGTCCCCAATATTGAAGCGCGGATCGTCCGTGACATTAGCCCAGAGCACTTCAAGCGAATCACCCAGTCTACACTTGAGGGCCTTGCCAAAAAGGAGCTCAACCTTGCAGCCATTGTCGGCAAGAGTGTTGAAGCCAGGGAAAGACGGCTCGTACCCGAGGTAGTCGAGGATTTCTTCGTCAAGGCGGCGCGTCTGGTGGTTATGCTTCCAAAGGCGACCGCAAAGGAGAGCCATATCTATCGTATCGGTAAGGTGCCCAGGTCTCTCCTGTCTGTGGGGGATCAGCTAGAACCCCGCTTCGGCCGACTGGGTCGAGAGTATCCCAGAGTAGCCTTCAACAAGGCGCTTTTAACCGATGATCCGACCTTGGAATGGGTCACACCGGGCCATCCCCTGTTTGAGGTAGTACGAACTGAAGTTGAGCGGAAAGCGACGGAGGATCTTCGCAGGGGGGCGGTTTTTTACGATTTAGAGCGAACAGAACCGGTCCTGCTCGACGTGTTTGGGGCTTCCATTAAGGACGGGAGGGGAAGAACCCTGCACCGGCGGCTGTTTGTAGTTGAGACAGGTGCCAACGGGGAAATGTCCCTTCGACAGCCGACTATCTTTCTGCAGATAGCTCCTGCGATCCCGCACCCTGCCACTCCCAATATCGAAGGGATGCCGACTCGAGAACGTGCTGAGCAGTTCATCGTAGAGCAGGCCCTTGGGCCATTTCTAGAGGAAGTTGAAGCCGAACGACGGCGAGAAGTTGCCACTGTCCGTGAACACGTCACTATCTCGCTGGAGGCGCTGATTCATCGACAGAACCAGCAATTAGCCGAATTCTGGAACCGCAAGGTCGAAGGAATGACGGTACCTGGACTTGACGGGCTGATAGCCCAGGCAGACGCCCATTTAGACGACCTAAACCTGCGCAAGGAGAAGCGTCTTCGGGAGCTGGAGATGGAGTCGCACTGCATCGT
>JBMNNU010000021.1:0-20635 GCA_050942695.1 Chloroflexota bacterium | reverse complement strand
CGAGTAGCGATAGCAGTGGGGTTACTCACTCAAGTCCTGATCCTGGCCATAGGGGTTCCAATCGGCGCGGTCGCTGCGCTGGTAGGGGGGCGGGTCGACAACCTGCTTATGCGATTAACTGATTTCGTTTACGCCTTCCCAGACCTTCTGTTGATAATCCTGCTCTCGGCAGCTCTCCGCGAGCACCCCATCAGGAGTCTAGGAGGGGGGTTGGTCGTCATCTTTATCGCCATCGGCATATGTAACTGGGTGGGCATCGCCAGGCTTACACGTGGACAAATGCTATCTCTCAAAGAGCGCGAGTACGTGGAGGCGGCGAGAGCACTGGGCGCTAGGAACTCCCACATCGTTTTGAGGCATCTGCTCCCCAACGCCCTAGGCCCCATCCTGGTGTCCGTCACCTTTGGAATACCATCAGCCATATTCACGGAAGCTACTCTCAGCTTCCTAGGGCTCGGCATCATACCGCCCAACCCCAGTTGGGGGTCGATGATCCAGGAGGGTTACCAGGCTATCTTCGCCTACCCACATCTGGTGCTCTTTCCAACCCTGGCTATCGCCACCACCCTGATGGCCTTCACCTTCCTGGGAGATGGGCTGCGCGACGCCCTGGATCCGCTATCTAATACGTAGTAGAGGCTGGCGGCCCTGCCAGCCTGGCACATCGTACATCTATGGCGCCTTGCGAGGTACCAGGCGGACACAGCGGCCCACCACTACGGTTTCTCACTGCGGGGCTTGAAGATGGTTCGGATAGGGGTGCCAACGAAGCCGAATCGCGCCCGGATTTCGTTCTCCAGGAATCTCATATAGGAGAAATGCACGAGGCGGGGGTCGTTTACGAAGAATACGAAGGTCGGCGGCCTGATCCCTGCCTGAGTCACGTATAGCAGCTTCAGCGTTTTCCCCCGAACTGAGGGCGGAGGGTGTTTGGCGAAGGCTTCCTGCATCGCATCGTTAATGACAGAGGTGGGGATCCGCTTCTCCCTCTCCTTGGCAATCGCTAGCGCTGTGTCCAGGATTTTCGTTACTCGCTGTCCGGTTAGCGCCGAGGTGAATATTAGGGGGACATAGTCCATGAAGCGCAGCTCGCGACGTATCCGCTTTGTGTACTCCGCGGTGGTAGTAGGCCCCTTCTTCACAAGGTCCCACTTGTTCACAACCAGTATCATCCCCTTGGCAGCATCCAGAACGTACCCTGCAACATGGGCATCTTGAGCAGTAAGCCCCTCGCTCGCGTCGATCAGCAGCGCGGCTACGTCACATCGCTCCACAGCCTGGATCGCCCTGAGAACACTATATTTTTCGATTCCCCGTTCGATCCGGCCGCGTCTCCGTATCCCCGCCGTGTCCACAAGCAGAACGGTCGATTCCTGATAATTAATCAGGGTGTCTATAGCATCGCGCGTCGTACCGGGCACCTGGCTCACCATTACCCTCGTCTCGCCGGCGAGGGCGTTGACCAGCGAGGATTTCCCAACATTAGGGCGGCCGACGATGGCCAGCCGAACGTCCGCTTCGCTCTCCACCTCCTCGCCACTGGGTGGTATGTGGCGAATAACCTCATCTAGCAGATCGCCGGTCCCGTACCCATGAATGGACGAGACTGCTATCGGCTCACCCATGCCAAGTTGGTAGAAGTCCACTGCAGCCAGGGCGCGTTCGGGGTTATCGGCCTTATTGACTACAAGGATCACCGGTTTATCGGTGCGGCGTAGAAGGTCGGCCACGTCGTAATCCAGTGTAGATACCCCCTCCCGAGCATCTACCACGAACAGTATCACGTCGGCGCTTTCTATTGCCTCCTCCGCCTGCTCGATGATGCCTTGACTCACCTCATCAGCGCCGCCAAACTCCAACCCGCCGGTATCGATTAGGGTAAACGTCCGACCGTTCCATTCCACTGTGCCATAGATCCTATCGCGGGTTGTGCCTGGGGTCTCGTCGACAATAGCTCGCCGCTCTCCTACCAATCGGTTAAAGAGTGTCGACTTGCCTACGTTGGGGCGACCAACTATCGCTACAATCGGTTTTGCCATTTCTCTATCCAATGCCTATTGAGTCGGGTTAATCGGGGTCGGGGAAGGGTTGGGCGGCGTTGGCGAGGGAGTAGCAGTACCCATTCCGGAATCGGCACTCGGTGATCCTGCAGTTGGCACCGAAGTGGAGGTGGGAATGGGCGACAGAGTAATGCTGACCGTTTCCGGATTAACGGATACCACGCGCACCCCGGCGGGCGTGGACACAGTAGGCTTCAATTCGTGTACCCCTTCTCCCAATCCGTCTACATCCAAATCGACAGCTATGGAATCACTCTTCAACCCCTGCATTATCGGTGCCGGTCCCTGGATGGTTACCTCGATAAAGGACGGGGAGCCCTCAATGCGCAATTTGGAGTCAAGGTTTAAGGTCTTAGGAGCTACTCGCACGACCTGACTCGTTTGAAGAGTAGAAACGTTCACCTGTACATTCACCGTTTGTTGCTGGAGCAAAGATACCCCCTGCGGCACATTGATCCCGAGTTCCTGCACAACGCTGCTGGAGGCCCCGTTGATGTTTACTGGGGTAGTATCCAGAAAATTGATGCCAGCCAGCACCTTCGGGTCTCCCACAACCGTCACCGTTGGGGGATCGACTTCAACCGACTCCACCCAATAGCCCGGTGCAACATCTCCGTTGATAAATGCCCTGACGCCCACCTGCTTATAGCTCACCTGCTGTTGAACTGGGATACGTATCTTGACCGTCTGGGGTGTCAACTGGACCGAACGAACGGTGCTTCCAGAAGAATCGACCGGCAATGGATGGAAAGCGGAGTCGATATCTACGCTGATACCCTCGAGCCGCACGTCAACAGAGGCCGTCTCCACCGTTTGCACCAGGCTTGCTGGACCTGAGGCCACCACCACCTCAGGCTCGACGGTGGGAACTCCATAAACGTACCCGAAAGGGACGTTACCGATCAGGTTCACCTTCACAGGGATAGTCTGCTCCCTTATCTCCTCCAACCGTATCGAAACGGTGCTGGGTACCACCTCCAGCACCTTTACCTGAGGGTCGGAGGCTTCCGGCACCACCGGAACTGCGTGGATCCCTGGCCCCAACCTCGACAGATCTATGGAAGCTCGGAAGCTAGAGCTTCTAATGGTAGTCCAATGATCTTTGGGAGCACGGATCTTGAAACGAACCGGCTCGACGCCGCTCATGACAACCAGCCCAGGTGGAACCTTGCTGATCTCCACAGGTATGGCGGGCTCTGCGATATCGACCCGTTCGGGATTCTGGTCGTTTACCACCAGTATCCATAGTGTTGTTGATAGTAGGAGGGCTAGGGCTGCCAGCCCGTAGTTTACTCTCATCGATCCTTACTTTGCTGGTTGTTCTCGTCTGTTGGCATACCCGGTAATTCGATCCACCAACCAGGAGGGCAGCCAGGAGTTGGTGGTTTGAGGGCGATATAGTGCCGGTAATATCTTCTTAAGCTTCGCTTCGTCCAGGTTCCTCACGATTCTCCCATTGTTAGCCAGGGAAATGATGCCCGTTTCCTCAGATACGATAACGGAGATAGCATCGGTCCGCTCGGTAATCCCCACCCCTGCTCGATGCCTGGTGCCCATCTGTTTGTCTGCCAGAATCGACTCAGCAAGGGGGAGCAGGCAAGCCGCAGCCACGATCCGATCGCCGCGAACGACCGCTGCCCCATCGTGCATTGGGGAGTTCGGGAAGAATATGGTCATCAGCAGCTCCACCGATACCCGCCCATCTATCTCTATACCGGTGTCCACATATTCCCCAAGTCCGGTATCCCGCTCCAGGACGATCAGCGCTCCCCAGCGCCTATCGGAGAGGCGCCTACAGGTCAGAGCAATCTGCTCCATAGCATGTACGAATTCGTTGTTAGGGGCCCCGCGGGCCAGAAAACGGCTCGTCCTACCGAGCCGCTCCAGGGCTCTCCGGAGCTCCGGTTGAAATAGTATTGGGATAGCAACGAGGAAAGCCGGAATAGAGTTCCTCAGTATCCAGTTCAAAACAACCAGGTCGAGAACGTTACCCAGCACCGATGCCAGCAGGATCAAGGTTATCATGCCTCGAACCAGCGCTACGGCAGTGGTCCCCTGAATGAGGCGGAGAAGCCAGTACAATATGACCGCGACAATGAGGATGTCGACCACTGCACGCATATCCAAGCGTGACAGGGTCGATGTAACGATCTCAAACAGACTGGTCATACTACCTGCTTATTCCCTCAGTATGTTCAACTAATCCTAAGCCGGTTTAATCGGCCAACTGTTGTGGCAGTCCGTATCGCTGTAGCAGTTCGGCAAGCTCGCAACGCTGGGTCTCGTTAGGCTCCATTACCTGCAATATGCGAAGGAGCGCTGCACGCGCAGCCGGATCTCGCGCTTCGTCCATGTCCAGAGCAGCCTTTACCTGCCCCACCGCTGTATCGCGTCTTCCAGAGGCGATACCGATTTCAGCTTGGTCTAACATATTGTCCCAAGTAGGGGGCGTATCACCAATCCCCTCAGCAGCACCGCTTGATTGTTCGCCATCTGGAGCAGCCTGCGGCTCCTCTGGCAGTTCCTCTTTCTGTAACTCTACCAGTTGATCGTCGGTATTGCCACCCTCGATCCCGACCTGAGCTATCCAACTCGCAACCTTTTGGGCCTGGTGCGTGGCGCCTCTCATCTCGTACAGCTTTACCAAATGGTGAGCCTTCTCCTCTGCATCTTTGAGTCGACCCTGTGCTACCAGTACGCTGGCTAGCATCAATTGAGCAGGCAAAAAGTCGGGATATAAGGTAATCAATCCATACGCCTCGTCAGCGGACGACCGCAGCTTTCCTCCTTCGAGCAGCGTCTCTATCCTGCGCAGGGCAGTTATTACCTCTGCTCGGGCTTCCGGCTCTAAAAGAACTATCTCTTCAAGGTGTTCATTGGCAGCCCTACCTATAAATTCAACGGACCTGGCGGCTATCATCTTCATTACATCCGCAGGTATATCGAGAGCAGCGCCTGCATTCTGCAATCGGTAGAGGGTCTCGGCTGCGGCCCCCAGGTTACCCTGGGCCGCCCGCTCCTCGACCACATCCAGAAGCATCTTGATAGTCGGCACTACAACGTCTTCGATATGCCCATCACCCTGTTGCAGCAATTGGCGGGCGTTATCTTCAGCCAAATCGAGTTCGCCGTGAGACAGATGGGTGCGGGCCGATCCGAGGAGAGCATGAGATAGCTCTTTAGAGATCTCGACTAGCTGCCTATTGGCGTCCATTGCCTCATCTTCCTGCTCGAGGCTTTCGTAGGTCTCGGCTATCTCCTCTAGCTGCTCTGCAATGCCAGTGCCAGGCTGCAACAGATCGCTATCGTCAATCCGCCCTTCTTGTTGCGGGTGGTTGTCGCCACGTTGCAACTCTTCTTCCGGTAATACGCCCTGATCGTGTCTGGCTACCGGAGGTTGAGGGGGCGGGCTTATTGGTATAGTCGATGGATGCTCCAGTGAAACCCTTAAGGTGGGCTTTGAAAGCGTGGATTCTGGTTGGCTTGAAGCGGATCTTTGATCTATCGGTGGTTCCGCGACAGCAATAGTTGGAATGATATCGGCTAGCTCCTCGGGGGTGATCTCCTCGCCCGCTGCCTCTGCGCGCAACGTGTGTTCCAGAGCCCGTCGGATAGAGGCGAGCATCTCTGGCACCGAGCCGTTTTGGGGATCTAGCTCCTGCGCTTTCTCGACAACCTGTATAGCATCTTCGAAGCGGTTAAATAGAGCCAGGTCTCTCGCCAGGTTCAAATACAGGGGCATGACCTCGGCCAGCGCCCCAACCTTGATCGCCGTCTCAACCAAGGAATCCCATAAAGCCAGGTTTAGCGGGGAGAGCTTTACCGCCTTCAGCCAAACCTTCAGCGCGTTTTTCGGCGTTTGTCGTCGTATATACACTTCGGCCAGCAGTTGGTAGCTGGCCAAGGCCTCGTCTCTATCCCCGAGCGCTTCCTGGACCTCGGCTAATTTCTGAAGCAGGGAGAGGTTGGAGGGTTGGGCATCCCACATCTGCCGGTAGAGTGCCAGTGCTTCTTGCAGCCGACCGGATTTGTAAAGGGCCATAGCCAGTTGAGTCTTGGCAGCCACATCATCAGGGGACTCTTCGAGAGCGCACGAAAATTCATGTACAGCTCTTTCCCACTGTCCGTTCCAGGCATAAGAGGCCCCTCGTTTCAGATGCTCCTGGAACAACCTATTATCACCTGCCACGTAGCCCTCCATCTGTATCGCCCTGAGTCCTGAGTCCTGGGCAAACAGGCACAAGGTGTCAAGCGTCAGCACTCAGTACTTAGCAGTCGGTACTCAGGACTCAGGACTGGTAAATAGCCAGGATAGCAACCCCTTCTGGGCATGCAAGCGGTTTTCCGCCTGATCGAATACCACCGATTGCGGGCCGTCAATCACATCTCCGGTTATTTCCTCTCCTCGATGAGCCGGTAGATCGTGCATTACTATCGCATCCGGTTTAGCAAGTCTCAACAGAGCTCCATCTATGCGATATCCGTCGAAAGCCTTGGCGCGGGTTTCAATTTCGCCCTCTTGGCCCATGCTAGCCCACACATCGGTGTACAGCACGTCGGCACCTTCCGCCGCTTCAGCAGGACGCCGCACGATAGTCAAAGACCCCCCGGTGGCCTCACGATCGGCTGCAGAAAGCTGAACGTAGGTCTGGAGAGGTTCATACCCCTCAGGACAGGCGATTCTTAGATGGATCCCCGTCTTTGCGCTTCCGAGAATGAGAGAATGAGCGACGTTATTACCATCCCCAATAAAGGCTACTATCTGTTTACTCAGAGAGTCTCTCTTCTCTCGAATGGTCATTAAATCGGCCAGCAGTTGGCAAGGGTGGCTTTTTTCGGATAGTGCGTTCACAACGGGAACAGTCGCGTAACGCGCCATCTCATCCAGGTCATCGTGGAGGTTGACTCGTGCTACGATACAGTCCACGTACCGGCTGAGCACCCTGGCTACGTCGGAAACGCTTTCCCGTTTTCCTAAGCCAACTTCCGATGGTGAAAGATAGAGCGAGTTACCGCCCAACTGCCGTATACCCTGTTCGAAGGATACACGAGTCCTTAGCGATGGTTTCTGGAATAGGAGAGCGACGGTCTTACCCGCCAATTCGGTGCGTTTTTCGCCCCGTTTAATCTCTTCCTTGATGGTAGAAGCCCTGTCCAGAATACAGGAAAGCTCTTCGCGAGATAGGTCGGCCACACTGAGGAAATTGCGCATGCAGTCCCCCCTGACATGATGGGAGATTCTTATCCGGAAAGCGCCGATTGGGTCCCGTTGGGGGGTTGCTTTGATGCTCTACCCGAGGCCGTCAGGGAAAAGGAGTTGTTCCGCAATCGCGCCATCCCGGTGGTTACCCCTCAAGTTACTGGTCGTCTCTTGATAGGGAAAATCCAGCGCCAGTATACCATAAAGTATTGGACAGAGATGGAATACCCCTTCGCCGTCGCATCAGGCTGGCACAGGTTGTGCCCATCCTCAATCCGCCCATGGACAAGGGTTGGCAACCTCGGAGATGGAGGAACAGGATGCTAAGCACCATATTGTGGATTATCATCGCCCTACTGTTGATCTTCTGGCTTTTTGGCGCCTTCGTCGCTAACTTAGGCGAGATCGTATGGATCGCCCTGGTTATTGCGGCTATCTTGATCGTATACAACCTGCTGACCGGGAGCAGGCGGACCATCTAATAACGACACGGCCCGAGCGCTGAGCGCTCGGGCCTTACTGTTTTCCGTCTACAGTTTTACGATTTTGCTAGTTCGGCGCCTGCATCCAATGCCTTGAGGTTGGTCTCAAGTCTCCTGGCCGGAGTTGTCTCTTTGAAGCACTGCTTCAGTGGTTCCATTGGGATCACTCCAGTGGCAGTTACAACCGCACCGAGCATAACCACGTTGGCCACCAGCTTATCGCCCAAAACGTCCATAGCCGTCTTTATGGCTTCTATGGGTTTCTGCTCCACGCCCTCCATATCCGTGACCTTCACCATGGCTGGGTCGTAGAACAGCTTGCCGCCCTTCTTGGTCCCTCCGGCTAGCTTGTCGTAGGCCTCCTGCGAGAGGGCAACGAAAACATCGGGGGACGTAACGCCGGGGTAATCAACTTCTTTATCGTCGATAACCACGTCACAACGGCTTGCGCCGCCCCTGGCCTCCGACCCATAGGATTGGGTTTGAGTAGCGTTTTTGCCCGCGTAGAGGCAGGCAGCGCGGCCTAGGGTAATGCCGGCAAACAGAATCCCCTGGCCACCGAAACCGGCGAACCGTATCTCTGTCCTTCCCATTACTCTTTGCCTCCCACCCTGTCGATCAGCTCGTAGTACCTCTCCGCGATTCCGGACCTATCCTCGCGCCTGACGAACTCACCCAGCAGCGTCTTCTTTGCCCTCTCATCTAGGCTCAGCTTGTCGGCCTGAGTCGCTAGGCAGGTGCAGTCTTCGAGGTACTTGATGTTCTTGGCCATGTCCTCAGTCTTGAGCACATATCGGCCGAACTGCGTCGTGCAGGGCACCATGATCTCGATGTAGGAGAAGCCCTTGGTCTGAATACCGTTCTTTATGGAGCGGACCAGCCCATTGAAGTGCTTCGGCATCGATGTCCAGCGGGCTACGTAAGCTGCGCCGGCCGCTTCCGCCAACTTGCACATATCGAAGGGATCTTCCAGGTTACCGTAAGGAGTCGTAGTTGTGGTGCCCTTGAAGGGGGTTGTAGGAGCTACCTGGCCACCTGTCATACCGTAGATGCCGTTGTTGAACATCAGGGCGGTCACGTCCAGGTTGCGCCTGCAGGCGTGGATGAAGTGGTTGCCGCCGATGGAACCGGTATCCCCATCTCCGGTGAACAGGATGAAGTTCATATCCGGCCTGGCAAGCTTCAATCCCGTAGCCACGCCGTAAATCCTGCCATGGTGGGCGTCGATGTTATCGCCTTTGTAGCGAGTGTAGGTGATGCGGCTGCTGCAGCCCACACCCTGCACCCAAACCGTGTTGGTTGGATCCAACTTCAGGTCGTCCATTACCTGCAACACTGCGTGGATAACGTTACCGATCCCGCAGCCGGGGCAGGCTAGATGAGGCATTCTTTCTAGACGAACGTACTTCTCGATAAGGGGATGTATCTTTGCGGGTCTCTCGGTGCCAGCCGTCATCTGCCGTACCTCCTCAACTGCTCCAGGATCTCAATGGGCTTGTGGGGCTCCACGCCGCCGTGAGGAATGTGGACTACGCGGGCTTTCCCGTGGGCTGCCCTCTCCACTTCGCGGCACATCTGCCCGTCGACGTTGATCTCGGGGACCAGGATGGTGTGCACCTTGTCGGCCACAGCCTCGACCTCGCCATCGGGGAACGGCCAAACGATGATCGGCCGAAGCATACCGGCCTTGATCCCCTCGGCCCTCGCCTGCTGTACAGCCGACAGAGCCGGTCTGGCCACGCCACCGTAGCAGACCACTGCGATGTCGGCGTCATCCAGATCTACCTTCTCCACACGCACCAGCTCGTCCTTGTGGGCGCGAATTTTCATGACCAGCCGGTCGGCCATCTTCCGCTGCCCCTCCGGCGATGTCACGTCATAGCCGTAGGAGTTGTGGGTGTACGGGGAGACGCAGATACCGTAGCCCTCACCGATATTGGGGAAGGGGTATCTGATAACGTCTGGTGTCTCCAACGGGTACATTTTGAACTCTTCGGGTGGCACAGTGGGTTTGAATCGCTCCACCCTCTTGATAGCGCTCTCCTCGGGTATGACCATCCTCTCACGCATGTGGCCTACGGTCTCATCGGTCAACAGGAAAACCGGGCAGCGGAAGATCTCGGCCAGGTTGAAGCACTCGATGGTTAGATCGAAGGCCTCCTGAACGGATTTCGGGGAGAGAGCAATGATCTCGTTGTTGCCGCCAGCGGAGCCGTACTTGACGGTGTAATAATCCGCCTGGCCAACGTTGGTCGCAACACCGTTGCTGGGTCCGGCACGCTGGACGTCTACCACCACGATGGGGATCTCATTCTTGATCGCCCAACCTAGGCCCTCCAGCTTCAAGCTAATGCCGGGGCCTGAGGAAGCGGTCATCGCCTTCAAGCCGCCCACGGAGGCGCCGGAGGTAGAATGGATAGAGGCTAGCTCGTCCTCCATCTGCATGCAGATGCCCCCCACCTCGGGGAGCCTTTCGGCCATGGTCTCCGACAATTCGGAAACGGGGGTGATGGGATAACCGGCGAAGTATCGGCATCCCGCGGCGATCGCCCCCTCGGCAATAGCCACGTCGCCCTGAACGAAATAGCTACCTGTGTTTACAGCTTTTCCTTTCACGACCTCACCTCCTGCTCGTCCTTCTCTATTACCAGGGCGAAGTCGGGGCAGGCCTTGTCGCACATCATACAGGCGTTACATGCAGCCTCGTTCACCACCTCAGGTATCACGTAGCCCTTCTTGTTCAGCTTGTTTGATACCTGATACACGCCCTTGGGACAGAATTGGACGCAGAAGTGACAGCCCTTGCAGAAATCGGGGTTGAAATAGATTCTCGCCACTAAGTCCTCCCTGATAGAGCTGAGGTTATACCCTGCGGACACGATCTTTGTGGGGCCAGGGTGACCCCACTAACATATGAGGAATCCAGAATCCGGCGTCTGTCGCGATTGTATGGCAGCTTACTTATCATGTCAACCTATCGAAACCATGCTAATTTTGTTATGGAATCATACTTAGATTGAGTCGATGTAAAGCTTCTCGATCTGCTCCACAGTGGCCGGTCGAGGATTAGGCGTAACACCTCCGCTCTCAACCGCATCCCGCGACATCCGGGCAACCACTGCGTGCAGCGCCTCTGCAGAAACCCCTATCTGGCCAAGGCGCGGAACCCCAATCACCTTACACAGCTCAGCTACCGCCTCGGCAGATTCGGCCGAACGAACGCGGCGCAGCAATCGGCTTCCTACCCACAATGGCAATTCACCTATTCCGTAGAAGAACTTGTTAACAATACAACTATGCCATTGTGATTATGCTAACAATATGCTCTGGACATGTATGGTAGAATAAGCGTCCGGTAATGAGCTAGTCTGAGGTCGGTTTTCCGGCCAACAGACGCCGGGGGTTTGTCTTCGCCGTTAGGTAGTCGAAGTGGTTCATCCCCTCTCAAACCCGTATATGCAGGCCGAAATCCTGAAAGGGTCGCAATCCTACAAATTCTCCGCGTGGCTTTCTTGAGTAGCGCAGCGGCGGATAGGACTGCCTACACGGCACCGTATTACAACAGATAGCACAGCTTTTGGGACAAACCTGAGGAAGGAGGTGGGCTATCAGGTAACAACGTAACAACGAGCCAAAGGTGTGACGAGGTATCGCAACGAGAGCTTGGTCACGAGCAGTCGTCAATGGAAATGCCGTGTCTACAAACAATGCCTTACCCACAAGTGACTTCTCATTGCACAGCCTATCTAGGTTTTCCTCAGCAACGCGTGTCCATTAGTTAGTCTCTTATTATTGGAGGTTTAACCATGGGTCTGCACAAGCTCACACGAGGCAGGATGGCCCTGCCTCTGGCAATGGCGCTATGCGTACTACTAGCCTTTGGATGCTCTTCCCCCGCACCCGCACCAACAGCGGCTCCCGCAAAACAAGGTGCACCGGCCGCGCCCACTGCAGCCGCTAAAGCCGCTGCACCTGAAGCCACCAAACCGGCCGAAAAAGCAGCCGCCACCGGGGAAAAATATCCCTCTCGCCCCATCGACTACATCGTTCCCTGGGGTGCGGGCGGCGGTGCCGACCAGATGTCCAGGTTGATAGGCTCCCTGGCCGAGAAGGATTTGGGTGTAGCCCTTCCCGCGATCAATGTCGCCGGAGCAACCGGCGGCACCGGCGCTGCCAAGATGCTAGCAGCCCCGGCCGACGGCTACACGATCATGACCTTCATCGCCGACTCCCTGGCTAACGTGGCCTCGGGCGCGGCAGCTTACAGCCACAAGGATTTCGCACCGATCGTGAGAACACAACTCTGCCCCTCCTTCTTCTTCGTGAAGGGCGATAGCCCCTACGAGACGTGGGCAGACCTGGAAAAGGCCGCAAAAGACAACCCAGACTCCCTGCGAGTTGGCATCACGGGCGAGGGCAGCCTGGATGAAGTTACAGTTGCCTATTTCGCCTCCAAGGGCATCAAGATGAACCCCGTTCCCTATCCCAATCCAGGCGAGCGCTACGCAGCCCTCCTGGGTGGACACGTTGAAGTGCTGTACGAGCAGGCCGGTGACGTTCGACAGTACATCACCAACAAAGAGATGAAGCCGTTGATCATCTTCGCCGAGGAGCGACTCCCAGCCTTCCCGGACGTCGTCGCGTCGAAGGAGCTGGGATACGAGATCTATCTACCGCAGTTCCGCAGCATCGTGGCGAAGGCCGGCACAGATCCAGACCGGATTAAGATACTGGCCGACGCCTTCGAGAAGGCCACCAAGACTCCGGAGTGGGCTGAATTCGCCAAGCAACAGCACATGACCGATGACAGCTTCATGGGGCCAGACGAGTTCACCAAGTTCATGAATGGCGAGTACGATACCTTGATCACGTTGATGCAAGACCTTGGCTTGAAAAGCCAGTAAGCGCCATTTCCGCGAGAGTTGGCTGACATACCTAGACTATTGCTGTTGACGTGTCAGCCAACTCTCGCCCCAATTCCCTGGAGGATTCTCTATATGGGTCAGCACGAATCACCCACAGCTACAACAACGTCATCGAGCCTTGGTGCTCGGCTCCACATCTGGGGACCCACCATTTGGGCGTTCGCCGTGCTGCTGGCCGGGTTATTCGCCTTTCAGCTCAGCACCCAGATCGCCTACTCGCCGCGGCCTGGACGGCTAGGACCCGCCTTCTGGCCGCAGGTTATCCTGATCATGTTGATCATTACTGCCGCAATCGACTGCTTCGTTGAGGCGAGGAAGATCCCCGAGCGGTCTCGTAATATAAGCCAAACCTCGACATCCGGAGCGGAAGCCCCGCGAGTTTGGTGGCTCATGGCCCTAGGTCTCGCCGCTACTCTGGCATATATCAACCTCAGCACCTTGATCGGCTTCCCTCTGGCCAATTTCTGCTTCATGCTCGCCTTCATGCTGATAGGTGGGTACAGGAAGCCGATTAACGTCTTATTAATCGCAACCATTGGCACGTTAGTCATATTGCTCTTGTTCGTCAGGGTAGTTTATGTATCCATGCCTCTGGGCGCCGGACCTTTCCAGGACCTGACGCTGCTGATCTACTCTCTACTCGGCATAGTCTGAGGTACGTTCATGATTGAAATCTTTCAGAATCTAGGGGTCGGCTTCGTCAACGCCTTATCCCCCATAAACATGTTCTTGGTGACCCTAGGGCTGGTAGTAGGTCTCATCGCGGGAGCCCTGCCGGGCGTCACCATGGTGATGGCTGTAATCCTGATGCTGCCCTTTACCTACACCATGGACGCCACCGCGGCGATCCTCCTGATGTCCGCCTGCTACCATGGAGGGGTCTTCGGAGGATCCATCACAGCGATCCTCTTCAACATTCCAGGCGACCCTATGAACGTCCCAACCCTGTGGGACGGCTACCCGATGGCACGAAAGGGAATGGCGGCTAAAGCGCTGGGAGTAGCCATCGTGACATCGGTAATCGGCGGCATCCTGAGCGCCATCGTCCTCAGCTTCTTCTCGCCACCGTTCGCCAGAGTGGCCCTCTCCTTCTCATCACCGGAGTTCTTCGTCATCGTGCTCCTAGGTCTCACGAGCGTAACGGTGCTAGGCACTACCTCAGTGAGAGGAGCGCTGATCTCTCTGTTCATAGGACTTCTGGTGGCAACGGTGGGAATCGACGACGTTCACGGCGCCGAGCGATTCACCTTCGGCTCATCGATACTGAGGGACGGGGTCGATTTCATCACCGTCATGATCGGAATCTACGCCATGGGCGAGGTGCTGGACCGACTGGAGATGCGCTTCCCGGTGGAAAGCGTATCTGCCATACACAAAGCCGCGGCCTCCCTCCCGACCCCCCGCGAAATCCTCTCCATGTGGGGCCCATTAACGCGCTCCTTCGTCATCGGCACCGTCATCGGGGCGATCCCTGGAGCCGGGGCGACAGTAGCTGCTTTCGTGTCTTATGGTGTAGAGAAACAGTACACCAAAAAGGGAGCGCTTCTCGGCACCGGTGTTATGGAGGGTGTGGCTGCTCCTAACTGTGCAGCCAACGCAGCCACCGGAGGGGCAATGATCCCGCTCCTGGTGCTGGGTATCCCAGGAGGTGCGGCGCCCGCTGTGATGCTGGGAGCCTTCCTGCTACACGGCATCCAGCCAGGCCCTCAGATCTTCACAACCAACACCGAGATGGTCTATACCATCTTCGCGGCACAGTACACCGCCAACATCCTGATGCTGATAGGTGGCTTACTAGCGGTCCCGATCTTTGTGAAGGTGCTGAAGCTGCCTGAGGCCATCTGCGCTACCTTTATTCTGGTGTTCTGTTTCATCGGCTCCTACGCTCTGCGCAATAGCATGTCCGACGTCTGGATTATGGCCGGCGCCGGCATCATCGGCTACTTCATGCGCAAGTTCAACTACCCAATAGCCCCACTGGTACTCGGTACGATCCTGGGGCCGCTGGCCGAGTCGGCCTTCATTACCTCTATGATCTCCTATCGGAACGATTGGACCATCTTCTTCACACGGCCTGTCTGCGCCGTCGTGATGGCTCTATGCATCATAGCGGTCCTGATACCGATCTGGAAATCGATCTCGGATCGTATGGCTGCTAACAAGAAACCGGTAGGACCGTGAACAACTTATAGCAAAAAAGGGAGGGCGCCCGATGTTCGGACGCCCTCCTTAGCTCGACCTCTATTTGAGTTATTCGCAAAATTTGATCGCACCCCCCACAAGACTCTCCAGCACCGAGGCCGCAGCGATGTCCAAGCACATCTTGAAGCTCAACCGATTATGGAGAATATAGCTACGGCTAAGTGGCATTCTAACAGCATCGAACGTGGAACTGAGGAGGAGACATGGAAAACTCAACAGAGCCAACAACTCAACCAGCTCCCATCGTCGCGGCAGAACTCTACCGTCTCAAGCAGCCTCTCAAAGAACCTTACCACCTGGCCTTCGGCAGCTTCGATGCCTTCGATACATTTTTGGTTCACCTACAAACGGAAGACGGCAGGTCAGCCTGGGGAGAAACTACCGCTTGCCATGGCTACGTGCCGGAAACCGGGGATGAGATCTGGGACCTTCTATGCACTCATACCCCATTGACAACGGGCTCCACCCCGGCTGAACAGATAGATCGACTTCTTCCCCTTACAATCAACCACCCATTCGCTGTTACACCGTTGATTACAGCTCTGGAGAGTCTAGACGAGCCTCAGGGTGATGTCGATAAAGGCCGAGATACACCTGCTGGAAACGCGGGCGACTTGCCCACAAGAGAACGGACGGGCAGGCTGCCCACACTCCCTGGAAATGAGTCCATCGTGCCGCTGGTGGGTATTCTTAGCGGCGATAGTGAAAAGGAGCTGGAAACAAGCTTCTGGGATCGGGTGAAAAACGGCCACGATACCGTAAAGCTTAAGGTCGGTTTCGACCTGAATGGCGATATCGAGCGAGCTAAGCTGGTGCAAAGGTTGGCGCTCGAAACCCCAGGGGTGCGGATACGAATCGATGCCAACCAGGGCTATTCCCTGGAGGAAGCCCGCAGTTTCGTTCGCGTGCTGGACCCCGCATGTGTGGAGCTGTTCGAGCAGCCCTTCGGCATCGGGGATTGGGAATCCCAGGTAGCGCTTGCCTCCGATTCTCCCGTACCCTTGATGCTGGACGAATCGATACTGAGCAGCGCCGACATCGAGCGCTCCGCCGCGTTGAAGTGTGCTCAATACGTCAAGTTCAAGCTGATGAAAGCCGGCGGCGCCGGGAGGCTTGCAGAGCAGATCGAGACAGCGCGGAGGTTAGGCCTGAAGGTGGTGCTAGGCAACGGAGTGGGTGGGGAGATAGCTGGATATCACGAGGCAGTCGCGAGCCTGAGAGCCGGACTGGAGACCGCGGGAGAGATGAACGGCTTGATGAAGCTGCAGCAAACGCTGCTGTCCGAGCCCATTACCGTGAAAAACGGAGGCATTATCGTACGTTCCGGCTTCGATCTAAAACCTAACGTCGAACGCCTCGCCGCAATCGCCGTCAACTATAACAAATATGAATGATTATCATGTTGACATGACAAGTTCAAGTTGCTATCGTGGGCTACCAATAAGGAGGTGTCTTTCGATACATGAGCAAGGATCGTAGAACCCTCGTCACAGGTGTAATTGGTGCGGACGCCCATAACGTAGGCATCCGCATCCTTTCTATGGCTTTAGAGCAAGCGGGGTTTCGGGTTCACGCCCTGGGAGCCCTGACGCCGCCTGAAGATTTTATTCGAGCGTCGATCGAAACCGATGCCGACGCCATCATGGTGTCATCACTGTACGGCCACGGCCATCTGGATTGCAGGGGCTTCAGGGAGCGATGTATCGAAGCCGGGATTGGAGATATCGTGCTGTACATCGGCGGCAATCTGGTGGTCGGGAAGCATGATTGGCCAACCGTACGCCAGATCTTCCTGGATATGGGCTTTAACCGCGCCTATCCACCCAGCACACGCCCAGCCGAGGTGATAGCCGACCTGAAGAAGGATCTGGGGATCGAGGAATGAAAAGTACGATATCTTTCAGAAGGTTAACCGATGAAGAGTTCGAGGCTGAGCGGCAGCGTGCGCTCTCGCTCTGGCCCACCGGTTCGCAGATCGACCTTGATGAGGCCGTTGAATACCATCGGCAGATCCCTTCTCATAAGAACTATGCGAAAACGATCCGCGATTCCTACGAAAGTGGGAAAACGCTGGTGCAACCTAGGGGTGGGGTGCCGATACTGGAGTGGCACATCAAGCTGTTGCGTTGCCTCCAGGATGAGGGCGGAGCCGACCTGCTGCCCACAACTACCGACAGCTACACCCGCAACGAGCAGTTCGCAAACGCCCAGAGGGGCATCGACGAGAGCGAGAAGGCGGGCCACGCTATGTTGAACGGTCTGCCGGTGGTGTGCCACGGTAAGGATGCTTGCCGGAAAGTGATCGAGGCGGTAGATCGCCCCATCATCCTGCTATCCGGCTCCTCCATGACCAGGCTGACCGCTGAAACCGTGCTGGCTGCGGGCTACTCCGCCTTTCTCGGCTCCGGCATCGCCTACACCATCTCCTACACTAAGACGATGCCGATAGAGCAGGGAATCCGCAACTACCAGTATGTGGACAGGCTGGTCTCCTATTACACTGAGCGAGGGATCAAGATCCACAGAGAGCAGCCAGGCTTCTTAACCGGCACGCTCGTCCCTCACGGCCTGGGTATCGCCATCGCCGCTCTAGACAGCCTGTTGGCAGCGGAACAGGGGATCAAGCATTACGGAGTAGGGCTAGCCCAGTCCCTCTGCCTTTCATACGACATAGCTGGACTCAAGGTGCTGACGAAGGTCTGCCGCCACTATCTGGAGCGCTACAACCACTCCGACGTCTTCATCTGCCCCATCACCCACCAATGGATGGGAGCGTTCCCTACCGATGAGGCCCGAGCCTACGGCGTGATCTGCCAGGGGGGTGTCATCGCGGCGCTTAGCGGGGCTGCTGCTATCGTGACCAAGTCCGTCCATGAAGCCTTTGGGGTACCTACTGCAGAGGCGAACGCGGCAGGAGTCAGAGTGACAAAAGAGATGATCAGGTTGCTAAAAGGGGTTCGATACCCCGACTCACCTGAAATCCAGTTAGAGATGAGTATGCTGGAGGATGAAGCTGTCGCTATCGTAGATAAGGTGCTGGAATTGGGGGATGGGGACCCAGCCCTCGGTGCCGTTAGGGCTTTCGAGGCAGGCGTGCTGGATGTCCCCTGGTCGCCCAGCCAATACAACGCCCATAAGGTAATGCCTGCTCTGGACTCGAACGGCGCCATCCGATATCTGGCGGCGGGTAACCTGCCGCTCCCACCCCACGTCGCCGAGTACCACAGGGAGAAACTGGCTGAGCGTGGTCGACGTGAGGGGCGAGAGGTTGGCCCTGACATGGCGATCGACGACGTGATGGCAGTAGCGGATGGTTGCTGATGGATATCGCTTTACTGATCGACTTCGGCAGTACATATACGAAAGTAACAGCCATCGACCTGGACTCCGAAGAACTGCTAGCTCGCACCCAAGCGCCCACTACGGTCGGTTCAGACATCATGATCGGCCTCAACGATGGCCTGCGGAAGCTGGAGTCTGCAACCGGCCTTAAAACGGATCAGATGGCAACGCGTCTTGCTTGCAGCAGCGCGGCTGGAGGTCTTAGGATGGTTGCCATCGGCCTGGTGCCCGAGCTAACAGCAGAGGCCGCCAAACAGGCCGCTCTCGGAGCAGGGGCTAAGCTGATATCGGTTTACTCCTACGCGTTGACCAAACAGGATATCCTTCAACTGGAGTCTGCGTCGCCTGATCTAATCCTCTTGGCCGGTGGAACGGATGGCGGCAACTCCGAGTTTATCCTCCGTAACGCCTCCGCGTTGGCAGCATCATCGATAAAAGCCCCTATAGTAGTGGCAGGAAACCGCTCTGTTTCCGACGAAGTACACGCTATCCTCCGAGGTGGCGACAAGGAAGCGATCCTAACGGAGAACGTTCTCCCAGGGTTGGACCGGCTGAACGTGGAGCCGGCTCGCGCCACCATCCGGGAGCTGTTCATGCGGAGAATCATCCAGGCCAAGGGATTGGATGGGGCTCAGAGCTTCGTTGGACAGATCCTGATGCCCACTCCCATGGCAGTGCTTAGCGCCGCTCGGCTTCTGGCCGATGGGGCTGAAGGGGAAGAGGGCTTGGGAGAGCTGGTGCTGGTAGATGTGGGTGGAGCCACCACCGATGTCCACTCAATAAGTGACGGAAGGCCGCGGCGAGAGGGGGTGATCTTGAAGGGCATTCCAGAGCCTTACGCTAAGCGAACGGTGGAGGGGGACCTCGGAATTCGGTATAACGCCACCACCATCGTAGATGCCGTAGGCAAAAGAGGGGTTCTGGCGCATGCGGGGCTCGATGATAGCGCTGTAGAGATAGAAACCGCTGTGCGGTCCAGAACAGTCCATACTGAGATGGTGCCTCAGGACGAGGTCGGCCGGGCGCTGGATTTGGGGCTTGCCAGGGCGGCTACGGAGCTTGCAGTCCGCCGCCACGCCGGATTCCTGGAGTCGGCTTATACCCCCTGCGGGCGGATCGATATCCAGCACGGGAAAGATCTTACGGAGGCGAGATGCCTGATCGGCACCGGCGGCATATTCGCCTGGGGTAATTCACCGAAGCGGGTTTTGGAGTCGGCTGTCTACAACGAGCAAGACCCTCTCTCCCTGCGACCCAGAGATCCCAAGATGTTCGTAGACGCGCCCTATATCCTGTACGCTATCGGTCTCCTGGCCAACGTAGCGCCCGATAAGGCTCTCCGGATAGCCAAGCGCCACCTCCGTGAAGTGTAAACCATGAGGTGTCAAACCGCGGAGGCACAGAGAGCACGGAGTTGTCACAGAAATTTTTCGTGTTATCTTCGTGTACTCCGTGTCTCCGCGGTTAATTGTTTATGCGGCCCGTCGTAAGCGCTGCTGGAAATGGTTGGTGAACCAGTCGCGAGCTAGCCGCGCAACCTCCTCCAGCGCACCTGGCTCCTCGAAAAGATGGGTAGCCTCCGGCACTATCACCAGCTCCTTGGGGCCAGTAAGCTGATCGTAAGCGACCCGATTCAATTCGACCACCGGCTCGTCATCACCGCCAACGATCAGTAAGGTAGGCGCCGTTACCTTTGGCAACTGGTCTATAGCCAGGTCTGGTCGCCCCCCTCTCGAGACGACTGCAGCCACAGCCGTTCCTTCTTGAGCAGCGGCTCTTAGAGCTGCTGCCGAACCGGTGCTTGCCCCAAAGTAACCGACAGGCAAACCTTGTGTATCACGGTTTGCTCGTAGCCAGGCGGCTGCATCCATTACCCTGTTGCTCAGCAGCCCGATGTCGAACACTAGCCGCCGGTCCTCAGCTTCTTTTTCCGTGAGAAGGTCGATCAAGAGGGTAGCGATTCCAGCTTCCTGGAGAACCCTCGCCACGTAGTTGTTACGAGGGCTGAATCGGCCGCTCCCACTCCCGTGCGCAAATAGCACCGCACCGACAGCGTTGGCGGGCACCGCCAGAATCCCCTTGAGGCTCACTCCACCCGATGGCACCTCTACATATCTTTCCTGAACCGGCGCACTTCCACCCTGGGCCATAGCGCCCTCCTTCGCCCAATTCTATCAGCGGACCCAGAAGGCAACGGTTGCTCCTTGAATTAGCAGCGCCATCCCTTCATGGCCGGGTTTTTGCCGGTGCATTCTGTGTGCCCACTACACAGCGGAGACGCGGGGACGCGGGGACACGGGGACGGGGAGATGGGGAGACGGACCCCACCCCCGGCCCCTCCCCCACAGGGAGAGGGGAGAGAAACCTCCCTCGGGGAGAGGGAATAGAACCCAGAACTCAGAACCGTCCTTAGGACTCAGGACC